>JBHYDF010000008.1:0-91405 GCA_051861145.1 Nostocaceae cyanobacterium | reverse complement strand
AATGGTTAATGGTTAATGGTTAATGGTTAATGGTTAATGGTTAATGGTTAATGGGAGCGTGGTTAGTGGTTAACTGAATATCTTCTCGTTACCAGGTTGAACCTGGTAACGAGGGTTTAGTGGGCTGCCGCCTCCAAGCTGTTGCAATTTATGCAATATGTGAATTAATGGTTAATAGTTCATGGTTAATGGCTATGAAGCATAAACCATGAACAAACAACAACCGTATATGAGTAAATTAATGTGTAGAAAGTTAAATTTTTATTACTAAAACACTGATGATCGTTGAATCGGAGGTAGGTACAATTGCTGAGATTGATTTAGCGGCATAAATAGAGGCTGATTCAACAGCATCGGAATGATAAAGGAGGTGTCCATTGCGCACTAAATTTGTAGCGATCGCTCTTTCTACAATGGTGATAGTTGTTGGGGTAACGGCACAAGCTACAGCGCAGCAGATTCCCTTTTTACCTAACCTGCAACCCCCCAGCTTGAGAATTAATGACTCAGACAGCAGAGTTGGTTGGGTTTATTTGGATGGTAGGCGTTTGTTTCAGATCGCAGCACCAAAAGCTAACCTGACAGAGCGTTTACAAAATACCCGAAGAAATTTGAATCAAATTAGCCAAGATTACTTTCAAAGACCAAATGCACCACTTGATGTGAGGTTCGATCCCGAACCAATACCAGAAAATACTAAATCTGTCAAGATTCTTGTAAATGAACAATATCTGGTGACACTCAATGAGGATGATGCCAGACTACGACGCGTGTCTCTTAAATCAGCAGCGGAAGAGATTGAACAAACATTGGAGCGAGATTTAAGACGAGCGAAGCAGGAGCGAGAAACTCAGTTTTTAATCCAACAAGGAAAAATTGCCGCAGGTGCTGTACTGGTGATGATTGTCCTCAGCGGATCGGTTTATTACTTTCAACGTCGCTTTGGAAAATGTTATGTAAAGCCACCCACTCCAACATCACCAGCAGCTAAACCAATTACAGCACAACTAAGTCAACAAGAATATCAACATATTACAGAGGTAAAAAAGCGGCTGTTTCAACTAACGCAATCAGCAATTTGGGGAGGCGGAATTTTCTTTATACTCAATCTATTTCCCTATACACGAGTGCTTCAGTTAGGGATTATCACTGTAGTACAAATTCCTTTGACAGTAGGTGTTTTCGCTGTTGGAACTTATGTAGCAGTACGTTTGAGCTATGCGTTGATTGACCGCTTCACATCTGCTTTTGTCAGCAGTGCTGCTATTCTGACTAAAGAAGCTTCTGAACGGCTACAGTTGCGAGTTTCCACTATTTCCGGTGTGAGCAAAAGTATTTCTACTATTAGCTGTTTAATAGTTGGCATTCTATCAGGTCTAACGGCGTTGGGTATAGATATCGTTCCCTTACTGGCAGGTGCTGGTATAGTCGGTGTTGCCATATCTCTGGCGTCTCAAAGTTTGATTAAAGACGCTATTAACGGTTTTCTCATTATCCTAGAAGACCAGTACGCTTTAGGCGATTTCATTACCGTTGGAACTGTAGGTGGTATGGTGGAAAACCTAAATCTGCGCATGACTCAAGTCCGGGATGCAGAAGGCCGCTTAATTACCATTCCTAATAGTGAAGTAAAGATTGTTGCTAATCTTTCTAGTCGCTGGTCAAGAGCCGATTTAACTATCCCCATAGCCTACCAAAGTGATGTAAACCACGCTTTGAAATTGATTGAAAAAATTGGTTTGGAGATGGATCAAGATCCGCAATGGGAGCATCAAATTTTGGAAACGCCTCAAGTTTTGGGAATAGATAATTTTACTGTTGCCGATCGCGGTTTATTAATTCGTGTCTGGATTAAGACACAACCCCTCAAGCAATGGGCTGTAGCACGGGAGTTCCGCCGCCGTCTCAAAATCGCTTTTGACGAAGCTGGTATTTCCATTTTTATGGTGTAATTACTTATCTACCACACCATTTACGTTACTAAAAATACACACAAAACTTTGTAAAGACGCGATTAATCGCGTCTTTACTACTAATAAACAACTAAGATAAGCCCTGAAATAAATTTCGGGCTGAAAGCTTAAACCCGTTCAAACGGGTTTAAAAGCCTAGCTAGTAAGCTTTAGCTTACTTGAGCTTTAGTTTGTGAAATTTATTTCTTGGCTCTTAAACTTAGCGCCATTCGACTGTAAGTCCCAGGCTGATAGCATCCGTCCATTGAAATGGACTAAAACTAGAACTAGTTTTTGAGTAGGGCACTATTAGAACTGATTTACTTGGGAGGTTAGCTTATGTTTGAGCAAAAGTTTCTACGCCTGGATGGGTTTACCAAAGCAGAACGGATTGGGATGACTGCTCGTGTGAATGAGGCGATTAACCAAGCAGGAGCTTGGATTACTGACTGCCACCTGTACTCAAACATCTTAATTTGCATCAACTTTGAGGTGCCGAACACCAAATTGGACAAACTCGCTGCATTTCTGCAAGAGACAGGTTTGCATTTGAGCCAAGAAAGCCTGGAACAACTCATGCCTGTTAATGACTCGACGCTGAAACACAGAGAGCTAGTAGGCACATTGCAAATTACATTTGTACACAACGAACCCGACTTGCTCCGAGAGGTGCCTGCTGTTCCGGGATAAGGGTTGTAGTAAGGCTCCGCCAAGAAGATAACGGAAAAAGTCAGACTAACAGACAACCTATTTAGTTAACGAATGTGTAAAAAGTCAAATTTTTATGACTAAAGCACTAAATGAGGACTTAACTATGGATAGGTACAATTACTGAAATTGGTCTGGCAGGATGAATTGAGGCTGACTCAACAGCTGCGGAGTAAAAAAGGAGGTGTCCATTGCGCTCTCAATTTGTGGCGATCGCTCTTTCTGCAATAGTTATAACTGTCGGGGTGACACCAAAAGCTACAGCACAGATACCCTTTTTACCTAACTTGCAACCACCTAACATAAGCATACGTGAACCAGAAGCTAGAGTTGTTGATGGCTGGATTTATTTGGATGGTAGACGTTTATTTCAGGTAGCGGCACCAACGGCGAACATTACAGAGCGTTTAGAAAATATACAAGAAAATTTGTATGTAATTAGCCAAAATTACTTTAATTCACCAGCACAAGGAGTTAATGTACAGGTCGAGACCGAAAACGGATTACCAGTCATTCGTATTAATAACCAATATCTGATGACTATCACTGCCCAAGATGCCAGCCTGCGGCAAGTAGATCCTTTGACAGCAGCAAATCAAATCGCTCAATCGTTACGGCAAGACTTGATACGGGCAAACCAAGAACGACAACCTCAGTTTTTAGTCCGCCAAGGTACGATTGCTGCTAGTACTGGACTGAGCATGATTATAGCTAGTTGGGGGCTTTATCAGTGGCAGCGCCGCTCAAGACGGTATGCAGTCCAGCTAAACACCTCAGATTCACCAGCAGATAGACCCATCACTACACAACTTAATCAACAGCAACACCGACACCTTCAAGAAGTAAAGAAACGGCTTTATCAGCTAGCCCTAGCAGCAATTTGGGGAGGCGGAACTTTCTTTATACTGGGTTTATTTCCATACACCCGACCTATTCAAATAGCAATTATTACCGCTGCGCAAATTCCTTTGAGATTGGCTGTTGTAGCATTGGGAACTTATGTCGCTGTGCGTCTTTGCTATGCTTTGATAGACCGCTTTACATCTGCTTTCGTTAGCAGTAGTAGCTTTCTGCCAGAAACTTCTGAACGTTTACAACTTCGAGTTTCTACTATTTCTGGTGTATCAAAAAGTATTACTGCCGTTGCTTTAGTAGGAGTTGGCATTCTGCTTGGTCTAATGTGGTTAGGTGTTGATGTCGTTCCTTTGCTTGCTGGGGCGGGTTTAGTCGGTGTTGCGGTATCCCTCGCTTCTCAAAACTTGATTAAAGATGCGATTAACGGCTTTTTCATCATCCTAGAAGACCATTACGCCTTGGGTGATGTCATCAATGTCGGAGATGTGGGTGGTTTGGTAGAAAATATGAATCTGCGGATAACCCAGATGCGAGATGCGGAAGGGCGCTTAATCACTATTCCCAATAGTGAAATTAGAATGGTCGCCAACCTTTCCAGTCGGTGGTCACGCGCTGATTTAACTATTCCGGTTGCTTATGACACTGATATTGATGAGGCTTTGAATTTGATTGAGAAAGTAGCTTCGGATATGGATCGTGATCCCCAATGGCAGAATCAAATCATAGAAACACCTCAAGTTTTGGGTGTAGATAATTTTGGCGATCGCGGTTTAGTTATTCGTGTTTGGATTAAGACACAGCCACTCAAGCAATGGGATGTAGCGCGAGAGTTTCGCCGACGCATGAAAATCGCCTTCGACAAAGCCGGAATAGTCATTCCTGTACCTCAACAAGCTATCTGGGTAAATGGGATTAGTCAATAGTCATTAGTCATTAGTCATTAGTCATTTGTCATTTGTCATTTGTCATTTGTTCTTACTCCCCATTCCCTACTCCCTATTCCCTATTTGCCACTAACCACTAACCATTAACCATTAACCATTAACCATTAACCATTAACCATTCAGTACAAATGTACTATAATAGAAAGGTAGCGTCCACAAAGCCTGGTGAAACGGAAAACGGCTCTGTGACAGCCTTCTGGAAGATGGATTCAAGGGTTTGTTGTATGATTAAGCACTATATTCTCAGCCTCAATCCGACTGCCAAACACGACTGGGATCGGTGTATTTTACGTGATCCGCTGACAGCTAAACGCCCTGATTTTGCCAAATTAGTTGCTGAAGCGGTAGGTGCTGATACAGGCAATTATTTGGTGAGTGTGAACATTGAGGTGACTGTTTTGGAACAAGCAGCGGTACCTCACGCCGAACAACTTTCTTTGAATATTCCAGAGGTGGAAAAGCCGCAGCTTAGGGAAGTGGCTTAGAAGGAAGGTTTACAGTACAGCTTTGCATAAGGAAAGTAGTGTTTTTAAACGCAGAGGAACGCAGAGTACGCGCAAAGGAACGCAGAGTATTTTTGTGTTTAATTTGTTACTGATTTGCGCAAGGTTGTACTTGGTCTGATTTTCTGATTTCTAGTTTTTAGTCTAAATTTTATCTCAAGGAAGAGTTATTTTAATGATGCAATTGAATCATTATCCAGCGGCGATCGCTCAAGCTGCACAAAGGGTAAATGAAGTAGATTCTCAATTAATGGCGGTTCAACAGCAAATTAACCGGTTTGAAGGGAATAGCGATCGCATCGCCGCTTTTGATATGGATTTGAAAAATGATGCTCAACGTAAAGCACGTCGGTTTGAAGTGTTGCTTGTGAATCAAGAGTATCAACAGGCGATGGACACTTTAATCCGGTTAAATACTGAAAAAGCTAATGCTTTAGCGCATTTGGAATATCTGCGTAATCAGTTTAGCGTGGCTAAATTAGAAGCTAGATTAGCTATAGCTAGACAACTTACTGATTTTGAATCTCGCGAGTTGGTAGGATTGTAATTAAGTTAGGTTTCCACTGAATATTCAAGGGCTATTGCTCTGCAATTTTACTTAGTAAGTTTGTGTCTTGGTGTTTAATCAAACATCTTTTTTCACCACAAAGACACAAAGAAAAACCATAGTAGGGTGGGCATTGCCCACCGTTCAAACTGTTGGTGGGCAATGCCCACCCTACTTAGCCATAAGTATATTGAGTAATTGGGCAATTTGCTGGTTAATATTTGTCACATCAAAACGCTGACTGGCAGTAATCTGCGCATGATTGGCGATCGCTTTAGTTTTCTCTGGTTCCTGAAGACAAGTTGTAATTACTTGTGCAAGTTCTTTGGCAATTCCCGGTGTTACTAAAAATCCATTTATACCGTGGTCTACTAATTCTATTGCACCACCGGCTTTTGCTGCGACTACAGGTCTACCACACAGCATAGCCTCTACAATCACTCTACCAAAAGGTTCTGGGGCTGTGGAGGTATGTGCTACTAAGTTACAAGCTGCCATTAATTGGGGTATATCTGAACGAAATCCTAAAAATTTGACTCGGTTTTCTAGCCCTAATGTATTAACTTGTTGGTGTAACTGTTGAATGTAATCTTGTTCGCCAAATAGTGCATCACCAACTAATATTACTGTTACTTCTGGAGGACATTGGGCAAGTGCTTCAATTAATATATGTTGTCCTTTCCAAGGTGCAAGTCGGCTGAAGTGTCCAACAACAAATTTTCCATCTAACCCTAATTCTTGTCGGAGTTGATTTACAATTGATTCATCAGTATGATAATTTTTCGAGTCAAACCCGTTATAAATTATTTCGGTTATTTCTGCCCGTCCTCCTGCTTCCACAAATGCTGTTTTACTAGCTTGAGAATTGGCAATTACTAATGATGCAAAACGATTTGCAGCGGTGACAGCAATACGGCGATTGGTCTGGCTGAAATGTTCTGGTGAAAGAATATCGTGTAAATGATAAACCAGAGGACGACGACTAAAAAAACTAGCAACAGCACCGACAACTAAGGCTTTTTGTGTATTGGCATAAATTAAATCATAGTTACGGGCTATTTGTACTACTTTTGCAATTAAGGGTACAAGTTGTCCCAGGCTTCCTAATCCTTGCGCTAGGGAACTTTCTTTACGAACTTGTATGGCTTGATTTGTGAGGATTTGAACCGGGATGTGATTTTTTTCTAGTAAGGTTTTAAATGTACCATCGGCAAATAAGCCAACTAAACTTTTATCTCGATAGGGTTTAGCAATATCTATTAGGCACAGTTCTGCGCCGCCCGGTTTACCGCTTTGGTCTAAGAAGAATATTTTCATAAAGGCTATACTGTTTTTCCATTGCTTTGGATTAGTTACGATGCATGTTGAGTTAGCACATAATTATATCAAATCCGGTTTAATTATTATTAAATCTCACGCAGAGGCGCAGAGGCGCAGAGAGTTTGATAAGGTTTTTAGAATAATTAATTATAATGATTTGATATAATTTAGTAATACATCAAAATAATTTAGTTAGAATTGACTGGAGTTGTTGTATATCATTTTTGATGGTTAGGCTAATATAATTTTCCTTACTTGTTGGGCGATTTTATGCCAGTCAAATTTTTCACTAGCATACTGGCGACAAGCTTCTCTGGAAGGTATTGGTGTTTTTCCTTGTAGTACCTGTTCTAATTTTTCCGCAATTGCTGAGGCTTCTGTTGAGGAAGTAATTAAATCTGGTGAAAATGGTTCTAAAATTTCTGGCATTCCACCTACGGGAGTGCAAATAACGGGAGTGCCACATGCTAAGGATTCTACTATTGCTAATCCAAAACCTTCAAATGATTGGCTGGGCATAATACTTATATCGGCGGCTTGATAGGCTACAGGTAAATCTTCATCAGGCAAAAATCCTAAAAATTTAACGTGGTCATTGAGTCCAAGTTCGATCGCTTGCTGCTGGAGTTGTGCTTGGATATGACCACGACCTGCGATCGCTAACCAAAAATCAGATTTTCTCGGTTTAATATTTGCTAAGGCTTCTAACAATTTATCTATTCCAACTCGATGCACTAAGCGGCGAGTTGTAAAAATTATCTGGCGGTCTTGCGGCCAGCCTAGTTTGGCACGAGCTTCTTTTGGTGATAGGTTTGGTTGAAAGTGTTTAATATCGACTCCACCGGGAATTATGTTAATCTTTTCCCAAGGAATTTGATATTCTTGGTGCAAGATATGACCAAATGCTTTACTCAAGACGATAAAGCGATCGCAACGGTTATAAGTTGTTTTTTCTATTAACCAGTGCTTCAAAAACATGCTTATTCGCTTGCTAACAACTTCCTGGTTTGTTTCCGACGCCCAAGGGCCATGAAAGTTAAAGGTAATTGGTACTCCCTTGGGTAACAAATCCAAGATTGGAAAGCTATACAATGCAAAATGCAAATTAATTGCGTCTGGTTTGCCTATTCTGGTTTTCTTGAAGTTATTGCGAATAGTCCATAGGCGTTGCAAGATTGGGCTATCTGGCGAAGCCAAGTTAGTCAGTTTTATTGGCAAATTCGGTTCCGCGTCTGGTATACCTACTCCACATAATTCAATCTGGTCTTGATTTGCTGTTAATTGCTGAGTGAGTTCATAAATATATCGTTCCAAACCTCCTGGTGTTTTCGGAAACCAACCTACTCCTAGACATAAAATAGATGCAGGTGCGGTTATATTGTTATGTTTTTTACTTTCCATTTATTTTTCTCCAACTCTGTACTTTTTGTAATGGTATTTGCTTTTACTGGTTTTTGATACCCTTTTTAAGGTCACATTTCTTTATTGAACATATTATTAGCACTTTTGTCGTTAAACTTTCAGTAGATTTAAAGAAAAATTTTTGACTCGGAAAGGTTTTATTTACCAATTTCCACACTGCTTAGTTACAAGTTATTTATTATACTTTTTTGTAAGTTTCAGATTCTTGTGTAAGTAACGATTAAGATGCCTGTGTTGATGTTAACCATCAAATTTTAGGGTTTTCGCTCAATTCAGGAACTTTAAGTTCCTTTTTAAGTCTTTCTCAAATAGGCTGCAAAAGGTTATACCGTAACAGGATTTTGGATTTTGGATTGTAAAAATCTTGCTGCATATTGCTGTTTTCACAATCCATCTGCTGTTAAACATTTTTCCAAATGATGTCCTTGTTACAAAATGTCACAGATATTAGCAAAGTTGATTAGGTCACTGACGGTGATGTATTCCTTTCTCCTTTCAGATTTACTATATACACCTTATCCAAGAGTAAGGGAAAAAGGAAAAACTAAAATTTTTTTGGTTTTAATTACTACAGTTTAACTGACTAAATAATAACTTCTACACTTAAATGTATGAGAGTTTACCTTATTTATAAAAAACTCATTCAAGAGAAACGCAATCTAGAAATAATTTTTACGAAAATCAAAAATAATTAATTAAAAAAATCGTGTGTTTTTTATAAAGTTTTCGTAAAACAATGTTTATTATCTTCTATTTTGGATATTTTTATGTATAAATATCGCCAAATATGAGATTGATGATTCTTTGTAAAAAAAATGAAGCTGTAAATGTAAATAAAAGTTTAATCCAGAATATTAGCGTATCTACTTTCAATTTGTGCATCAAATACGGTTGTACTCTCCTTTTTTCTCTCTGTGTTCTTAGCGCCTCTATGGTTGATTGATGCACTATTTTTGGTTAGACGTGCCAATACAGTCAAGTTGCATATTTTACTTAATCATAATTACTCACAAATTGTCAATTTTCTAACTATAGAGATTATTATGTAGTGTTCATAGAAAAAATCAAAGTAGGGGCGAAGCATTTGGGCGGCAGTTTATCGGTTTGATGACAATATTTTGCTCCAAATGCACACGGTCTACAAGAATAGGGAGTAGGGGAAGCAATCTTTTTCATGGCAAGGTTTGTGGGATTTTCCCGTGATTGACTGATGAGAAAAATAATTACTATAGGTTACAAATAACTAGATATGAGAAATAGATTGTTGGGGCACATCGGTAAATTATGCCATCTGTATCGGAATAGGAGAAGTTTATTTAGAAGAGAAAATTCTCGTCACCGTCAAATATTCAAGTTTTTACTCAGTCTAATTGCTGGAGTCATGACAGTAATTTTAATTGCAATGTACTTAACTGCGAGAGTGACACCAGCAACTAATACTTACACAACATCTTGGATAGGTAATACTTTTGGTGGTGGTAGCAAGTGGGTGCAAATTCAAATTAGTGGGATGTATGTTGCTCCTAATGGTACAGTCTATACCAATAGCATCTGGGATGAAGCTGCACGAGAGGCGGGAATTTATAAGAATGGTGATGTGATTGGCAAAGCTGATGATTTGCATGGATGGGGAAGAGGTGGCGGTAAAGCGATCGCCGCAGATAAAAAATACATTTATGTAGCCATGCAACAGGCGCACGACGGTAAACCAGGAGAAGATTATCCTCCAGAAAAGACAAAATGGTATTGCGTCAGACGCTACAACTTATCTGGAAAACCTGCACCATTTCCGGGAGGACGTGGCTGGGATAAAAGTATGGCAATTGTCAGTACAAAAGAAGAGGTGACTGGATTAGCAACTGCACACGGATTGTTATATGCAAGTGATAAAGCAGCCAATAAGGTGCATGTTTATAATACTACGACGATGAAGGAAATACGCAACTTTGCTGTTTCCAACCCAGGAAATATAGCTATTGATAAACAAGGTAATTTGTGGATTATTCAAAACAAAAATGGCAGTAATCCTGCTAAGATTGGGCATTATTCACCAGCAGGAAAGCAATTACATGGGGTGATTACGGGTGTTGCTGAACCAACAGCGATCGCAGTTGATAATAAAGGTAGGTTGTTAGTAGCAGATAACAGCCAGCGTCAGCAAGTTTTAATTTATAACATTAGTACAAGCAAGCCAAAGCAAGTTGATACTTTTGGTGTTAAAGGCGGTATTTATGCGGGTAAACCTGGCGAAATCGGAGATTTTAAATTTTCTGGTTTGACTGGTGTTGGTGCAGATGCAGTGGGGAATATTTACGTTAGTAATGATGGTTTTAATCGTTCAGGTGTGGATTTGCGGCAGTTTTCTCCGTCCGGAAAATTAAAGTCGCAGTTGCTAGGTTTACAATTTATAGATACTGCTGATGCTGATCCGGCTACAAATGGTTTGGATGTATATACTAAAGACGAACATTTTGTGATGGACTACCGCAAAGGTAGCGGTAAAGAATGGCGCTACAAAGGATATACATTAGACAAATTCCGCTATCCAGATGATGGACGACTACACACAATACCGACATCTGCTTTCGTCCGCCGCATCAAAGGGAAACGTTTGCTGTATCTATCTTCAGAAATGATGTCAGAGAGAATGTTAATGTATCGTTTTAATGGAGAAATAGCAGTTCCCTGTGGGATATTAGCCAAGGGTGATGAAAAATGGCTGACTGGTGAACCGACAAATGGTAGTTGGCTGTGGGTAGATGGAAACGGTGATGGTTCAGTTCAACGCCAAGAGTATCAAAGTTTGGGTGAAGACGATAGTAGTGTTTGGGGTTGGGACGTAGATAGTAAAGGAGATATTTGGCAAGCGGCGGAAGCTGGATATATCAAACATTATCGCTTGCAAGGATTGAATGCTCATGGCTGTCCGGTGTATAGTCGGACAGCGGTGGAAAAAATGCCCATGCCAGAACCTTTTAAAACTTTAACAAGGATTAGGTATATTCCGGAAGAAAATGTGATGTATTTGTCAGGGTACACAAGCGATCGCCCGAATATAGATGGTGATTGGGGGTTAGCGGGTACAGAAATAGTACGCTACGACAATTGGAGTAAGAATAGAAAAGTACGCTGGCGTCTAGCTTTACCGTACGATCCCAGTCTCGATCCGAAAATGCATATTAAGGCGATCGATGTGGCGGGGAATAGAATTTTTGCCGCTAGTAGTAAAACCGCAGAGGTATTTGTCTACGACACAAACACAGGAAAACAAGTACATCAATTAAAACCCGGCCCGGAAGTTGCTGGCGAAAGCGGTTGGATAGACATACCTTTTGGTGTTCGTGCTTTTCGCCGTTCAAATGGGGATTACTTGGTGTTTGTGGAAGAAAATTTAAAAGCTAAGGTGATAATGTATCGCCTAGCAGGGTAGATAGTCCGCCAGGGACTGTAAGTCCCTGGCTTACAGCAAAAGTCCTCTATAAGAGGACTGATTAAACAAGATTGAAGTTTGTAATATTTATTATGTTTTATCTATTGTTTAGCGGCTTATACTTAAAGGTGCAAGATATGAGGATACACATATTTGTATCTAGCAGAAATCTCATTCCAGTGCCTCTCTTTCGTCGAAATCTGGCTGTTCTCTGGTTGACATAAAATCATCAGAGAAGAGATTTAAGCTCTCAAATAATGTTTGCCAAGGGTTTTCTTTGGAGATTAAAACAACAGCGTTGCCTATTTTTTTGATGTAAACTTCATTGCCTTGTAGCTGGAATCCTTTAGGTAAAATAACTGTTTGATTATCGCCGTTCGTTATTAATTGAGCAGTATTCATCTTTTAGCCTCGCAGTTTATGCTCATAGGTGAATGGCACTAAGTTAAGACACAGCCCTTGCCCTGACTGGTTCCCAGCCTGGAGGCTGGGAACCAATCCTGGTCGGCTCCGCCGACCGAGGCTTGACGAGAGGCAAAGCCTCTCGAAATACATTCCCAGCCTGGAGGCGCTTAACGAGGCAACACAAGACTTTGGGCTTATCTTAGTGCCATTCGCTCATAGGTATTGCACTTGGTTTTCTACTCTCCATTATCCACCGCGCCTAATGCTTTGAGGGTGGCAATTTCTGCTGAGGTTAAACCTGTAACGCCTGTGATGTTCATACGTTCGTAGGGTCTTTCACTTCTGAGGGTTTTGAGACACTCGCCAGTCTTAACATCCCAAAGTTTTATTGTTTCATCATCGCTACCACTGGCAAGGATTTCACCATTGGGACTGAAGGCGACTGAACGTACCCTATTGGTGTGTCCCTGCAAAATGTTGCGGCATTCGCCACTATTGATATTCCATAGCCGCACTGTTTGGTCTTCACTACCACTGGCAAGGGTTTGACCATCGGGACTAAAGACGACTGAATTTACAAAACGGGTGTGCCCCTGCAAGATGTAGAAGCATTCACCACTGTGGAGATGCCATAATCGCACTGTTTGGTCAGCACTACCACTGGCAAGGATTTGACCATCGGGACTGAAGGCGACTGCACGTATCCGACCGATATACCCCTGCAAGGTGTTCAAGCATTCACCACTGTGGAGATGCCATAATCGCACTGTTTGGTCAGCATTACCACTGGCAAGAGTTTTCCCATCAGGACTGAAGGCGACTGAGAGTACAAAATGGGTGTGTCCCTGCAAGATGTTCAAGCATTCACCACTGTTGATATGCCATAATCGCACTGTTTGGTCATCACTACCACTGGCAAGAGTTTTCCCATCAGGACTGAAGGCGACTGAATTTACAAAACGGGTGTGCCCCTGCAAGATGTTCAAGCATTCACCACTGTTGATATGCCATAATCGCACTGTTTGGTCATCACTACCACTAGCAAGGGTTTGACCATCAGGACTGAAGGCGACTGAATTTACAAAATGTGTGTGTCCCTGCAAGGTGTTAAAGTATTCATCACTGTGGAGATGCCATAATCGCACTGTTTGGTCAGTACTAGCACTGGCAAAGATTTCTCCATCGGGACTGAAGACGACTGAAGTTACCCAACTGGTGTGCCCTTGCAAGGTGTTCAAGCATTCGCCACTGTTAATATGCCATAATCGCACTGTTTGGTCAGTACTAGCACTGGCAAGAGTTTCCCCATCGGGACTGAAGACGACTGAAGTTACCCAACTGGTGTGCCCTTGCAAGGTGTTCAAGCATTCGCCACTGTTAATATGCCATAATCGCACCGTTTGGTCATTACTACCACTGGCAAAAGTTTCCCCATCGGGACTGAAGACGACTGAAGTTACACAACTGGTGTGCCCTTGCAAGGTGTTCAAGCATTCGCCACTGTTAATATGCCATAATCGCACCGTTTGGTCATTACTACCACTGGCAAGAGTTTCCCCATTGGGACTGAAGGCCACTGAATTTACTCGACTGGTGTGCCCTTGCAAGGTGTTCAAGCATTCACCACTGTTGATATGCCATAATCGCACCGTTCGGTCAACACTACCACTGGCAAGAGTTTCCCCATCAGGACTGAAGGCGACTGAATATACCCAACTGGTATGCCCCTGCAAGGTGTTCAAGCATTCACCACTGTTGATATGCCATAATCGCACTGTTTGGTCAGCACTGCCACTGGCAAGAGTTTCCCCATCAGGACTGAAGGCGATTGAGAGTACAAAATGGGTGTGTTCCTGTAAGATGTTCAAGCATTCACCACTGTTGATATGCCATAATCGCACCGTTTGGTCAATGCTACCACTGGCAAGAGTTTCCCCATCGGGACTGAAGACCACTGAATTTACCCAATTAGTGTGCCCCTTACAGGTCAAAAGTTCTCTTCCACTAGCAGTTTCCCACAAGCAAACCATGCCATCATCATCACCTGTAGCCAACAGTTTGCCATCTGGACTAAATGCTACTGTCAAAACACTGCCTAGTACTTTAGTAAAAGTAGAATCAGCCAGATTTGTCACTGCAAAATTTACATGACACAGGCTGGCATTACTAAAATCAGCGCCTTTAATCACAGCACCAGAAAGGTTTTGACCTTCCAACGCCGCCTTATCAACTTTCACTAGCAGCGTCGCCGCATTCCCCCCAACATAATTCACCTCGGCTTCTGTTTTTCTGCGTGTTGTGTCCAGAATTTCTAACAATGAATTCGGGGTCTGTAGAGACGCGCCATGGCGCGTCTCTACAGAATCTCGTGGGACAACGGAAATATCTAACATCGGTAAAAGCAAATCCATCACCGCTTTTGTGAGAGGTGCTTTCCCAAATGTCTCCCTCAGTTTCTCCAGTGACTCACTTGCAAATCTTTTCAGTGGCGCACTTGGTACAATCTCCCCAGTTTCATCCACTTGCCGCTGAAAATAAGATGACCAAGTGTAATCAACTGGCGCAGCATCATTATTATGCGATCGCACTCTCGCCAACTCAATCAAATCATCAGCCAACGCCCCCAATTCTGCGGCAAATTTATAAGCCACAAAAAACTCTAACAGCGACCTATGCGCCGCAGTATAATCACCATTGGCATTACGAATCAACATCGTTTGCCCCATCATGTCATAATGCCAATGGTCTAAATCCTTCTCTATGACACCAAATAAACGCCTAATCCTGAAATAGCGACTCCACACTTACAGCTTTAGCATAATCCCGCAGGGGAATCACCAAAGGCAATCGGGGAAGTTCAATACCGCGTTTTTGGGCATCTCGATAACGTTGCAGCGCTACCCAAGCATAATGTAAAGCAAACCAAGTTTTACCTGTGCCAAACTCCCCAAGTATAGAAATATGCTCCTTAACCGGGTCATCTAGCCAACGGTCGATATAGCCCTCAATCCAATCGTCTTGCTCATCATAACGACTAACAGCTATTTGGCGCTTAGTCACGGGGTCTATTTCTTCTTTTGTACAAGCTAGAGGCACATACTTAGTATCAATTTTCCGTCGTTTGACCTCAGCCTCTAGCCAATCCAGGTAGCCATTGAAATCCGCATCAGCCGCCAAAAGTTCGTCAAAAGTATAACAACCCAGGTGGCAATTTTCCTCTTTCTCTACTTCATCTCGTGCCGCCCGTGAAATGCGACGGGCTGTCACTAACCATCCTTCGTCTGTTCTTTGCGCTTCAACGGACTGTTTTAAACCAGTAATATCACTGAGTCCAATTTCACCTTCTATACCACGTACAAGTATCCGGTCATATCGATTACGTCTGACAGGGATATTGATAATCCACTCAAAGTAATTTTCTCTCCAGAGTTCATACTTTTCAAAGCGGTAGCCCAAAGTTTCAAACCATCCTCGCATCTGTTGGGCGAGGGCGATACGCGAAGCGTTAAGCCTCCGGCTTATCGCTCTACATTTGTTTTCATCTTGTAGAGACGCGATATATCGCGTCTCTACATTTTCTGGCAGTGCAGTATAATTTTGTGCTGCCAACCGTGCCATTTCTGTGCGAACACCTTCGAGTGTTGGCAGCCTTTCAAGCTGTTCAGTGATACTTGCAATCCTTTGGTGCAAAGAAGCGATCGCCTGATTCATCAGCACATCAGCTGGTGTCCGGCTACGTTTGGCTACTTCCGAAAATACAATGTAAAATGCAGCGATTTCGCGTCTGATGTCGATTCTCAAGCTTTTGATTTCATCGCCCAAAGCATAGGCATCAAGAAAAGCATCGACTTGTGATAGGAGAATTGAAGGGTTATTGTGGTCAAACGCCTTGCGAAAAGCTTGTTTTATCTCTTCAAGCCGGAAAAGTTCCAGTAATTGCTTTGGTTTACCAATACCGTATTCTACCAAGGCGTAGACATAAACACCACTGAAATCACTTGGAGGATGTTCCGGATCAAGGTTAAATTTTTTTAATAATTTAATTACAGTTTCACTGCGCTGAAGCTTGTCCTTGAGAATAGGACTTGCGATACCAGTAATTGCCTCAATTAGCTTGTCAAGAGGAATCGGTAACACAGGATTTTTGTATAAAGGGGTGTATGCAAGCAGTTAATAACCCTTATGTTAGCGTGTACTTGAGAGAAAATGGTCATTAGTCATTAGTCATTAGTCATTAGTCAATGGTTAGTAGATAATGGGCATGGGGCATTGGGCATTGGGCATCGGGCATTGGGCATCGGGCATTGGGCATCGGGCATCGGGCATTGGGAATGGAGAAAAATCCAATCACAAATGACAAATGACAAATGACAAATGACAAATGACAAATGACTATTGACTAATTCCTAACAACTAACAAAATTATGAACGTTGCAATCATTGGTTGTGGTTATATCGGTGCAAAAGTTGCTGAAAATTGGCAACAACAGATGAATTTTATTGTCACTGCAACCACAACAACTCCTGAACGTGTTCCACAATTACAAGCAGTAGCCCAAGCAGTCGTAATTCAACAAGGAAATGACTCAGAAGGGTTAAAATCTCTCTTAAAAAATCAAGATGCTGTGCTTTTGAGTGTCGGTGCAAAAGGAGCTAATGTTTATGAAGAAACATATTTAGGCACGGCTCAAACTTTAGTTTCCGCCTTAAAGCAGACGCCAAGCGTTCAACAACTGATTTATACAAGTAGTTGCTCTGTATATGGTGAACAAAATGGCGCATTAGTGGATGAAGAAACACCACTTGCACCGATAAACCCAAATGCAAAAATTCTCTGTGATACTGAACAAGTACTACTATCAGCATCGAGTGAAAATTTACGTGTTTGTATCTTGCGTTTAGGGGGAATTTATGGCCCTGGTCGAGAATTGGTGAAAATATATAGTCGGCTTGCTGGTACAACTCGTGCGGGTAGTGGTCTGGAACCTGCGAACTGGATTCACCTTGATGATATAGTTGGGGCAATAGAGTTTGCCCGTCGCCATTGTTTACAAGGTATTTATAATCTTGTAGATGATGACCAACTCACAAATGGAGAAGTAGCTAACCGTGTGTGTGAAACACATAATCTACCTCAAGTTTCATGGGATTCTTCCCTAAGCAGTAAGCGTTTATATAATGCTAAAGTGTCGAATAAAAAGATAAAAGACGCAGGATACAGCTTAATTCATCCACAGATGATTTTTGATTAGTCCTTAAATTTTGGATTTGAGATTTTGGATTAAGCTTACCTGCGCAAGTTTCAAAACCTGCTATCTTCACACACAATTCTATGATTACTCAAGAGAAAACAGCATCTCCCACGCAGTTTTACACTTGGAAAAATTATCGCTGTGCTTACGAAGTTCATAACCCGGCTAATTCCACACCTGCGGGTACTCCCCTGCTATTAATTCACCCTATTGGTGTTGGTTTGTCGCGCCAATTTTGGCAGCGTTTTTGTCGTGAGTGGTATCATCAAGGACATCAAAATACTATTTACAATCCCGATTTACTCGGTTGTGGTGAAAGTGATAAGCCTCATGTGGCTGCTACTCCGAGTGATTGGGCGGAACAATTGCAACACTTTTTACAATCAGTGGTGCAAAAACCTGTAATTGTTGTCGTGCAAGGTGCTTTATTTGCAGTTGCGATCGAATTAGTTAAAAAAGAACCAAATTTGATTGCTGGTTTGATATTAGCTACTCCTCCAGCCTGGCCCTTGATTAAGAAAGAATCACCAAAATGGCGACAAAAATCAATTTGGAATATTTTAGATTCGCCTTTTGGTAATGTTTTTTATCGATATGCCCGCAGAGAGAAGTTTTTGCGTGATTTTTCTGCTAAACAACTTTTTGAATCCAGCAATGATGTTGATGCGGAATGGTTGAATAGTTTGCAAGCCGGTGCAGAAAATATTGACAGTCGCCATGCTGTTTTTTCTTTTTTAGCCGGATTTTGGTTGAAGGATTATAGTAGCGCGGTTATTTCTATCGATAAACCTACACTGGTAGTTGTGGGTGAAAATGTATCGAGTATTTCTAAAGAAGGTAAAAAACTCACACCTGATGAGTGGTTGGCTGATTATCTCACTGCTTTACCTCAAGGTCAGGGGGTAAAAGTTCCCGGTCGAAATGTTTTACCATATGAATCGACGCCGGAATTTGTCAGGGCGATCGCACCATTTATTAATGAGCGTTTTTAATCAACTTCTTACAAAAGTCTATTAAAAAAAAATTAACCACAGATGAACAGTAAATAAAAGTTTTTCCTCTGTCTTCCCCCCTCAAGAGGGGGGAATGAGGGGGGTGGACACAGATGCACAGTGATAAATTATCTGTGTTTATCTGTGTCCATCTGTGTTCGCACGCTCTAAAAATAATCTCAAGTAGAGAAATATTGATGAGAGCAAAGTTAATCCGGTCAAAACTCCGGACAGAAATCAGGGAGTGTCTAATCTTATCAGTACCCTTGGCAAGCGCCCAAGTTTCCCAAGCGGCTACAGGTTTTGTGGATACCGTCATGATGGGTTGGCTAGGGCGAGAAGTTCTGGCTGCTGGCGGACTTGCTTCTAGTACCTTTACAGCACTATTGATTACGGTGACTGGAGTGGTTTTGGCTGTCAGTCCTTTAGTTGCAGAGGCTTATGGGGCTGGACAGAAACACCGAGTTGAGCAGGTAACTCGTCAAAGTTTATGGTTGTCTGTAATACTAGGGCTGCCTGTAATAATACTTTTATTAAATATCGATGGGCTGATGCGTCGGTTTGGGCAAGAAGCGCAGACAGTCGCATTAGCAAAGCCCTACTTGGACGCTTTACTATGGGGTTATTTTCCAGCTTTAGGGTTTGCAGTCCTCAAAACGGTTGTCTCTTCCCTATCCCAACCCCGGATTGTGATTGTAGTTGTTATCTTTGGTACTCTATTTAATGCCATCGGTAACTATATCTTGGGGTTTGGTAAATTGGGACTTCCGGCGATGGGACTTGCTGGTATTGGTTGGGCAAGTACCATGACGCAGTGGGGTATGTTTCTAGTGTTGATTATCTATATGCTTAGACATCCATTCCTCAAAACTTACCAATTTTTTCAAGATTGGTATCGGTTGGAGGGACGGGTAATTTGGGAATTACTTTATATAGGTTTGCCGATTGGGGTGTCCTTTGCGATGGAAGTCGGGTTATTTACTGTGACTACGTACTTGATGGGTATTTTGGGCACGGATGTTCTCGCAGCACACCAAATTGTGTTTCAAACTATTATCCTTATTTTTATGGTGCCTTTCGGAATGTCGTTTGCAACGACTATAAGAGTAGGACAATGGATCGGGCGAGGCGATCGCGATAATGCGAGTTTGGCTGGTTATGTCAGTATGGGACTGGCGGCAGGATTTATGATTGTGATGGCAATTGTGTTGCTGGTGTTTTCGCAACAGGTGATCGGACTTTATTTGGATATTGGTAAGCCGGAAAATGCAAATGTGCGGGCGATCGCTACGATGATGTTGAGTATTGCTGCACTGTCGCAAATTTTGGATGGTGTGCAGACTACAGCCGCTGGTGCTTTGCGGGGACTTAAAGATACTCGTATACCTATGTTGTTGAGTATATTGGCTTTTTGGTGTGTGGGGCTGGGGAGTGGTTATGTTTTGGGTTTTCGTTTTGGTTTGGGTGGTATCGGTTTGTGGTTGGGACTATGTTTTGGTGTTGCAACGTCGGCTGTTGTTTTTGCGTGGCGGTTTCAGCGGTTAGTTTTTTCGCAAGGGAAGAGTTTTGATTAGGGAACCACACAGACGCAAAGTACGCGAAGGAAGAAACTGATTAGAACGGGAGCAGCCATGTGAATTAAAATTATGGCAAATTATCAAGTGCGTGGAAATTAACCACAGATGGACAACACTCTAAAGTTTTTCCTCTGTCTTCCCCCCTCTTGAGGGGGGAATGAGGGGGGTGGACACAGATAAGTTAAGTTATCTGTGTCCATCTGTGTCCATCTGTGGTTGATAATACATTATTTTGCAGCCATGTCAAGATACTATCTTTAGTTTCTGCTAAACCTTTATAAATTAGAGATTCTGGTGTCATTGATTCAATGGCGGAGGATAGTTTATGCCGCAATTCTGGGTCTTTTTTAATTACACTACAATCTCTAAAATAGGTGCGGATTGTAAATAGTGCTGCTTGGCATTGTGGTAGTCCCCAAATTACTTGGCGTTCAATGCGTAAGTAGAGGCGGGGGTGTTGAGGGTCAAAGTTTCTACCGTACCATTGTTGAAGTGATAGTTTGGCTGGCGGTTCGGGGTGATGGTTGAGGCGAGTGTCAGTACTTAAACCCCAGCCAAAACGCACCATTGGTTTACGATTAATCATTGTGTTGACTATTGCATCTGCCCGGCGATTGATTTTTTCCATACCTGCTACGGGTGTATGTATGCAGGAAAAGTTTTTGCCTATTTTTTCTTCGGCTGACCAGTGATTGGGATAACATAGATGAACTGCACTTAGCCAGTTGCTACCATTTTCAGCACGACAAATAACTGTTAAGTCTTCTTGTATCTGTGCTGCTAGTGCATCGAGGGTAGAGATATAAGCTGGGTATGTAGAATTGGCAGATGTTTGAATGTGCAATAATTGCCAGTTGGTATCGAGGTAGAGAGTTTCGCCGGTAAGTTGGCTGTAGAATGCGATGTCGCCGCTAGCTAGGTGTTCGATGTGGAAGTGTTGGGGATGTTCGAGGGTGAGACGCTGGATAATTAGGCGAGCGATCGCACTTGCGATAGTATCGGAATAATTGCAGGTCTGGTAGTATTTGCTCAAACGTTCTGCACGAACTGCAAGCTTGATTTGACGATAATCAGCAAAGTTGTCATCAAATTGAAATACCACGCGATCGGCAATACCGTTACCTAAATCACTACCAAAAGGAATTAAACCAGGCTTGACTTCGTAGCGTCCGTTATCAAGTGGGAAATAGTAAGCTGAATTACTAGATGCTTCAACTGTCTTAACTTCCTGCAATATCTGAGAAACAGGCTCTGTTACACTTGTGTGCATAACCATCTTGAACGCACCCCAATTAAACCTATTGTCTACGCTCCACATCCTAATTTATTGTTGAATATCGCGCTTTTCGTTTGAATGAGGTACACGCTTCGGGGCAATTCATGAATTGCCCCTACAAAGGTTTGTACTTAACTCAATTGAAAACCACTATATATATACAACAATCTATCTTAAGTAATTAACTATATGGAAATTAATGAGTTAAGGTAGATAGTAGCTAGCACTTAAGCACTTCATTATTATTTAATATACTGATAGTAATCATTGAAAAGATTGTTGTATTAGTTGCGTTCCTAATCCTGGCTCTGTTTATGTAGTGAGTTGGTGTTCTTGGGTGGAAAAAGGAAAGCGATAAACAGGAGGCTTTACGCTTTGCATATTGCACTGAGATTGTTTTGAAATACTTCAGAATAATTTGCAAAAAGAGGGATAATTATCTTTGTGGCTAAAAGTGAGGAGATTTTTGTCAGTGGTGCTACTCTTAGGAGGTTACAATGGGTCATCTTCTTTACAAAAATTCATTGTCATACAAAGGATATTTAATCATTCCCTTTGTGTACGGGACAGCGGATAATTGCGAAATTTATTCGTATAAATTGTTGTCAGAAATTGGCTATAACAGCCAATTCCATAAAGCAGAAAATCCGGCGCAAATTTATGGCAGTAGTATCAGTAACATCATTGAGATTGCCAAAGAACATATTAACCACAATTTAGAGTTTGTCAGTGAGGGTGATTATTTTAAATATCGCTACGTTTACCGCAACAACTTGATAATTGTTTATCAGGAAGGAGGTAAATATTTTTACGACCATTATCCATCCGACTCATTGAATAATATTGCTGCACCAAAGATATTCACATCCGAATTTGAATGTCTGAATTGGATCAAGCAAGGACTGGATGGTTTAAATGTGAAAAGAGATAAGCCATTGAAGTCCTATTTTGCCTGAGAAATACTGGTGAAGATAGCAACGCATATGTAACGGATATAACGGATAAAATGCTTAGCGAAGAAACAAGCATCCGCTATATCCGTTAATACTTAGATTAAAAAGTGACTAGTTTTACTCAAATACTAGTTCTAGTTTTAGTCCATTAAAATGGACTTCTGCTATGAGACTGGGACTTATAGTCCCAGGCGGACTAGGCAATAATAAGAAAAATTTGTATCAGCCAAATCCACAGTCGTGTATAAAGTAAGTTCTCGAACGGCGAAATTAGTAATAATGATAATTTAATCAAGCCAAGAAAATTTACACGCTTCTCTACAAGATAATCCTGAAATAAATTAAGTATGTGCTAAGTTTCTTATTGAAGAAGTTTATTTCATGCTTAAATAAAGCAACTGAGTTTTTCAGAGGATTTAGAAAACAGGATGTATAAAACCAGGTTTTTACGGTACAAAGATGTAATATTTTTTAGCCGGTACAATATTGCTGCTCATCTTTACATACTGATGTGATTTGTGAAAAAGCTTTTAGGAAACAAACCACAGAGGCAGGGAGGACATAGAGGCAGAGAAAACAGAGGGGCTTTCACGTCTGATGCGCAGATTGCGATAAAAGGTAGTAAAAATAATACGCAGAATGTACCTTCACTTCTAATACATACTGCAAACCATAAATGCAGACACCCTCTAATTAGCATCTTTATAAGAACAACAAATCATACTTGTCCGTTTGCTGTTCGCCGGTGTATGTTATCAATACTCTAGCTAGTGTAGAAAATTTTCCCAAAAGTAAAGGTATTTTAGCTGATAAAATTTCCCAAATTTAAAATACAACTACCTCTCAGCGAATGCAAACTTGCATATAAAAAAAATTAATCAATTTGGCAAATAAAAACTAAGTAATGAAAGCTAAACTACTTAATCGATATCTACACACATTTTCTCCTTGGGTGGTGCCCATTCTCTTAATAGTGATTTGGCAGTTACTCGTGCAATTTGGTTGGATTCCGACAAGAATTCTACCTGCTCCAATTGATGTTGTTCAAGCTGCTATTCGTCTGACTAGCACGGGAGAACTACCTTATCATTTTGGCGTTAGTGCGCGACGGGCATTTATTGGCTTTTCAATCGGTGGTAGTATCGCTTTCATTTTAGGATTGGTAAATGGCATTGTTCCCTTAGCTGAAAAGCTGTTAGATACATCTATTCAAATGTTACGTAATATTCCTAATCTCGCGTTGATTCCCTTAGTTATAGTCTGGTTCGGGATTGGGGAAGAAGCGAGGATATTTCTGGTTTCTTTAGGTGTATTATTTCCCATCTATATAAATACTTTTCATGGCATTCGTACTGTTGATCCAGGATTGATAGAAATGGGGAAAGTGTATGGATTGAATGCTTGGTCTTTGTTTTGGCAAATCATTCTCCCTGGTGCTATGCCTTCTATTTTGATTGGCGTGCGTTATGCCCTAGGAATTATGTGGCTGGTTCTCATAGCTGCTGAATCAATTACCTTTGACTCTGGTATTGGTTATATGGCAATGAATGCTCGTGAATTTATGCAAACTGATGTGGTAGTTTTGAGTATTTTGCTATACGCGCTGTTGGGTAAGTTAGCAGATGTATCTGCAAGATTTTTAGAAAGGAAACTGCTGTCTTGGCATCCTGGATATCAGCGAACCTAACCAAAGTCTTGAGGAGATTTTACGATGAAGAAACTCAGAAGCATAGGAGTAGATCTGAAGATATTAGGTCTGAATAAAAGCTTTGGGAATATCGACGTATTGCAGAGATTGAATATAGAAGTAGCTAGGGGCGAATTTGTGGCAATTGTCGGACGCAGTGGTTGCGGTAAAAGTACGTTGTTGCGGCTAGTAGCAGGATTGGAAAGTCCATGTGCTGGAAGTATATTGCTAGATGGAAAGCCCTTGTACAAGCTCAATCCAGAAATACGGATGATGTTTCAAGATGCCCGTCTTTTGATGTGGAAACGAGTTTTAGAAAATGTGGGCTTGGGATTGAAGCAAAATTGGCGACAAAAGGCGCATTGGGCATTAGAACAAGTAGGGCTGGCTGAACGTGCTTTTGATTGGCCTACGGTACTTTCTGGAGGACAACGCCAACGGGTTGCACTGGCCAGGGCGTTGGTGAGTGAACCGCGTTTACTTTTATTAGATGAGCCTTTGGGGGCTTTGGATGCTTTGACTCGAATCGAGATGCAAAGACTGATTGAAAATATTTGGCAGCAACAAGGATTTACCGCTTTGTTGATTACTCATGATGTGGAAGAAGCTGTCACTTTAGCAGATAGAGTTATTTTGATTGAAGGTGGTAGGGTGACGATGGATTGGGCGATCGCTCTCAATCGTCCCCGTCAACGCGGAAATCCGGCTTTTGCAGCACTCGTGGAACAAATCTTGCAGCGAGTCTTGAATACAAAAGCCGATTCTCAACAGCCGATACCAGAAGAATATGCTTGGACAAAGGGTGCGATCGCCAACATACACCTTGAGAAATTGAATCAAAACAAATTTGTGAGCGATCGCCATGAGTAGGGGCACAGCATTGCTGTGCCCCTACCCCCATGTACCTGACACAAACGAAAAGCGCAATAAAAAACAAATTGTTCTCTAAGAGGATGTCTGAGAAGTATGGTTTTAAACCAATTAATCTTAGATCCCCCTAAATCCCCCTTAAAAAGGGGGACTTTGAAAGGCTTTTTGCCCCCCTTTTTAAGGGGGGTTGGGGGGATCTAAATGATTTTGGGTAATAAATATGACTAATTAAAAACTTTTCAGACATCCTCTTAGGTTAAAGGGTAAAGGGTAAAGGTTAAAGGTTAAAGAGGAAAATATGGGTTTTATCCCTTTCCCCTTAACCGAACGGTGATGGACAGTGCCCACCCTACGTATATTTCAAAAATCAAATAGAAATTCTATAGCTAGGTTCTTTTACAAGAATAATAAACATTGTTATTTGCTGGTTATTAAACTGATAATGGCTGGGCTAAAGTAATTAGCAATAAAAAGCCATAACTTCAGTAAGCACATATCTTGCACCTTTAAGTATAAGCCGCTAAACAATAGATAAAGCATGATAAATATTACAAGCTTCAAACTTGTTTAATCAGTCCTCTTAGAGAGGACTTTTGCTATAAGACTGGGACTTATAGTCCCAGGCGGATCACAACGAAGGCGAAAAATCTGTAAATACGTAGTGATTTTTGTGATGCGATGTTTTTCAGGTGCAAGATGTAAATAAGCAAATCCAGAAAAGACAGGGTTTTTTTTACATAAATTTATTTATTTTTGATTCATTCAATTACTTACGTGTGGTAATTTTAGCAGCGGTACTGTTGAGAAAATAACAGTTATTTAAGTAATTGCAAACGATTATGGTATAAAAACCATCTCTTTGCTAGCGCTGCATTCTAAAACATAATTATTGTTAAGAAACTCATAATATGAATAATGGCGAATTTAATACTAAGGAAAATGGATCTAATAATCGGGGAACAGTAATCTGCGGTTGGTGCTGCTATGATGCGAATCCTGTAGGAGCGAAACATTGTCAAAAGTGCGGCAAGCTTTTGGTAATAACTTCTACATCAAAAACCAGCGATGGGGTAAGCAAACTTAGTTCTACATCTTACGTAGGTTGGCTAGCTCTAGCTCTGGTATTATTGCTTTTTGGCGGGGGAGGCTATTATGTCTGGCAGCAATTGCAATTCCTAACAATTAACAGCAGTTTGAATTCTGTCAACAAAAATTCTTCAGACATTCAACTCTACGATTCCATGAAGTCAGTCCCAAATGTACCGGAGGGTATATACAACTACAGTGGTTCTCCCAGCTTTGCGTCTTTGGCTGCTCATGGCACACACAAAGCTATCACGAAAGCCCAACCGAAGTTTCACCTACGCTACACCGAACCATCTAACAACAAACCTGGTAGCACAACAGCGATCGCTATGCTGCTTGACGGTGAAGTAAGCTTTGCTCAGACATCTCGAACTCTTGAGGATAGTGAGTACAGTAAGGCACGTGAACGAAATTTTTCCCTACAACAGGTGGCAGTTGCCATCGACGCAGTTGGCTTTTATACCCATCCAGATGTGAACATTTTGGGACTTTCCGTGGCTCAACTCCAAGATATTTACAAGGGCAAAACTACGAACTGGAAAGATATGGGAGGTGCGACTCAGCCGATCGTACTTTTTACGTTAAACACTTATTCTTCTGGTGCTTTAATGAAAACGCTTCTTGGTTCAAAAGTTAGAAGTGTCAGCCCCAAGGCTCAATTTTGCCGCGATTTGACTGAAATGTTCCGTAAGGTTGCTTCAACCCCTGGTGCTATTGGTATTGGCACGGCATCGCAAATTGTCGGTCAAAGGACAGTTCGTCCCGTCGCTGTAGCTCCTGGTAACAGTAAGCAATATGTGCCATTAGTTACAGAAAATGGTCGGCTCAACGCCTTAGCATTCCGGGATAATACTTACCCCTTGACCAGGCGTCTATTTGTAGTAATTCGCCGGGACGATACACCTGATGAAGCTGCTGGTATAGCATACGCCAACCTATTGCTATCAAAAGAAGGACAGCAGTTCATTGAAAAGTCAGGGTTTGTACCCCTCCACGCTCAATAGTAATCTTTGACACTTCCACCGGCTGTAGCTACTGAGTTTTGACACTTCGCGAGAGGTTTTATGAATACTGGTGAATCTAATACTAAAGAAAATGGATCTAATGGAGCTAACGGATCTAATAATAGGGGAACAGTAATCTGTGGCTGGTGTTGTTATGATGCCAATCCTATAGGAGCGAAACACTGTAAAAGGTGCGGTAAACCTCTTGTAATTACTTCTGCACCCACCAGCGATGGGGTTGGCAAATTGAATTCTACCTCTCGTATGGGTTGGCTAGCTCTCGCTCTGGTGTTGTTGCTTGTAAGTGGAGGAGGTTATCTAATCTGGCGACAATTGCAAATTTTAACGACTACTACTAGTTTGAATAACTCCTCGGATAACACTTCTTCAGACATTCAACTCTACAACTCCATGAAAGAAGTCTCGAACGTGCCGGAGGGGACATTCAACTATGGTGGTGCCAAAATTGTGGCATCTCTGACAGCTCAAGGTACACATAAAGCGATGAACCAAGCTCATCCAAATTTTCACCTGCGCTACACCGAACCTGCCAATAACAGTCCAAGCTCAAGTGCAGGTATCTCCATGCTACTCAATGGTGAAGTGAGCTTTGCTTTGTCTGGTACAGCGCTTAAGGATGCTGATTACAGCAAGGCAAATAAGCGGGGTTTTAACTTGCAGGCTGTGCCAGTTGCGATCGACGGAATGAGCTTCTACACTCATCCGGATGTGTCGGTTCCTGGACTTTCTGTACAGCAACTCCAGGCAATCCATAAAGGTAAAATAACTAACTGGAAAGAGGTTGGAGGACCGGATCTGCCGATCACAGTTTTTTTTCTCCAAAATAGCTCCAGTATAAAAAGACTTCTGGAATTGCAAGACAATAGCCTTGCTCCTAAAGCACAGTATGTCCGAGATAACACCACAGCTTTTCGTAAAGTAGCCGCAACTCCAGGTGCAATAGGTTACACTTCAGCTGCACTCATTGTCAATCAGAAGTCTGTTCGTCCCCTGGCGATCGCTCCCGATAACAGTAAGGAATATGTACCATTGATAACTGATGACTACCGTATTAACACTAAAGCTTTACAGGATGGTACTTATCCTCTGAGCAGACGTATCTTTGTTTTGATTCGCCGGGATAACACACCCGATCAATTTGCTGGAGTCGCATACGCTAATCTGCTGCTGTCAAAGGAAGGGCAGCAGTTCGTAGAGAAAGCAGGATTTGTCCCCATTCGTGGAGATAAATAAAAGTTAATTCGCGCATTAGTTTTCTTATTAATGCGTGAATTTTGTCTAACTTGAAGGCGATCGCACTCCAACGGGAGCAATGTGAATAGTTCCCTAGCCCAAGCGCCCAAGCGCCCAAGCGCCCAAGCGCCCCTACTCCCTACTCCCTACTCCCTACTCCCTACTCCCTAAAAATACTGCTGTAACAAACCTATTATCGTTTCAGGCATTTCTAGATGTGGTAGTACTCCCACACCGGGAATAACATGAAAATCTTGTATTGCCCTTGGGTTCAACTTTGCCAAACGCCGTCCTAAATTTACACTGGTAAATTGTGCTTCTTCGCCCCAAAATATTACCGTAGGAATACTGAGTCGTTCTATATATAAACTTAAATCAAAGTAAAGGTCGCCTCGTAAAAATGCCAAAGCTGCAAACTTAGCATTGTGTTGTTGGGCAGAGAATAAATAAGCTTGCACTATCTCTGGGGAAACTCGTTCGGGTTTGGCAAACAGAAAACTCTGTAAAAAGTTGTTTACCGCCAGTTCATTTTCAGCACCAAGGGTATAAATTAAATTATCTAGAAGCGGCGTATTGATGACTTGAAGCGGAAGCCTGCGTCCTGCACCTTGCCCAAAGTCATCAAACCCAGAGGGACAGGCCAAAAATAGTGTTTGGAATAGAAAAGGTTGTTGAGTGGCGAGGCGGATAGTTAAAGCAGCGGTTAGGGAAGAAGCTACTACCTTGACAGGTGGATTACAAGTATGCCTAATAAACTCTCTGATGATTGTCAAATAATCGCTAATTTGATAATCTCGCACTGGATGAGCGGAATCTCCCCAACCGATTAAGTCTGGTGCGAGGATGCGGTGAGAAGTAGCAAAAGCAGGATAAACCTTCGACCATTCGTAAGCAGACGATCCACCACCAAAGCCGTGCAGAAAAATCAGCGGTGGTAAATCTTCAGTCTCAGCAATACACCAAGGTGTAGCAGTTTGAGTATAGTAAACCATTGCCCCTAGGGAAGTGTGGATAACTTTATGCCCAAAGCCTGGAGGTTGAAACTGAAGCATAGTCATTAGTTATTAGTTATTAGTCATTAGTCATTAGTCATTGGTCATTAGTCATTAGTCAATAATTATTGGGCAAATGACAAATGACAAATGACAAAGGACAACTACTACTAAACATTCATCACAAGAAATATGTTTATTTATGCGAACCCACTTAGCAATTAGCTTAACATCGTGTGGCAAGATTAAGAAAAAACACTCGCAGCCACAATCATGTGAGGTTATGACTGATAAAAATCGCTCTCAGTGGGACTTGGGCAGATTTATCAAAACTCTTACTTACTTTGAGGTTATACCTTTTCTCAATTGGATACAAGAGTTATTCCCAGGTCATTCTCAAAAGAATCAAGACAAACTTGATGGAGCAAAACAAGTGGGTGTAATACTAGTAGCGGGTGCGACGGGTGGTGTCGGTAAGCGCGTGGTGCGGCGACTGCAACAAAGAGGTTATCAAGTGCGATCGCTCGTCCGTAACATTGACAAAGCACGGTCGATTCTTGGTAATGATATTGACTTAGTAGCTGCGGATATCACTAAACCAGAAACTTTGTCACCCTTAATTATGGCTAATATTCAAGCTGTAATTTGCTGTACAGCGGTACGTGTACAACCAGTGGAGGGAGACACACCGGAACGCGCTAAATATTATCAAGGCGTCAAATTTTACCAACCAGAAATCGTTGGCGATACTCCAGAAAATGTGGAATATCGAGGAGTGAAAAATTTGGTAGAAGCCGCTGGCAAATATTTACCGAAAGCAGGTGAAAAAACCTTATTTGATTTTACAAATCCATCTACCGAAATGAAAAATATTTGGGGTGCGGTGGATGATGTCGTCATGGGTGGTGTGAGTGAAAGTAATATTCAATTAGTGGAAGCAACAGCTTTATTTGCTGGTAATGTTTCCACCGCCAATTCTGGAGGATTTGCTTCTGTAAGAACTAAAAATTTCTCTCCTCCCTTCGATTTATCTGGCTACGAAGGTATAGAATTACGTGTAAGAGGAGATGGAAAGCGTTATAAATTATTTTTGCGAACAGATACGAGATGGGATGGCGTTGGCTATAGCTATTCTTTCGACACAGAAGCAAACACTTGGATAAATGTTCGCATACCCTTTGCAGAATTAATTCCTGTATTTCGGGCAAAAATAATGAAAGATTGCCCGCCCATTGATAAAAGTCAAATTAGCTCATTTCAATTGATGTTGAGCAAATTTGAATACGATGGTGAGTTAAATCCTAACTTTTCGCCTGGTAGTTTTGTTTTGCAAGTGGAATCAATTAAAGCTTACGGCGGAGAAACTTTACCACAATTTATCCTTGTAAGTTCAGCCGGTGTAACTCGTCCCGGACGTCCAGGAATTAATTTAGAAGAAGAACCTCCAGCAGTAAGATTAAATGACCAATTGGGAGGAATTCTGACTTGGAAGTTGAAAGGCGAAGACAGTTTACGAGAAAGTGGAATTCCTTACACAATTATTAGACCTTGTGCATTGACAGAAGAAGCAGGAGGTAAAGCATTAATATTTGAACAAGGTGATAACATTAGGGGAAAAATCAGCCGTGAGGATGTTGCAGAAATTTGCGTACAAGCACTAAAACAATCTAAGGCGCGTAACGTTACTTTTGAAGTAAAAGAAGGAGAAAACAGCGCTATTTATATCGAGTGGGAGAGGTTGTTTGCACAATTAAATCCGGATAATTAGGAGTTAGGAGATAGGAGTTAGGAGTGAGGAGTTAGGAGTTAGGAGTGAGGAGCAATGAGCCGTGAAATAAATTTCCGGCTGTGTAGAGACGCGAAATTTCGCGTCTCTACAAACCTATTAAAATGGGTTAAATTCTTAACCAGTCGGTTTAAAACCGACTTTAGCTTTTAGCCCGAATTTTAATTCAGGGTTTATTTTGCAACAATTCTATTAACTCCTAACTCCTAACTCCTAACTCCTAACTTGTTACAGGAGCAAAGTAATGAGAAAAATTGGGATGCTATTATTAGCTGGAGTTTTAGCAGTTGTTATCTGGGGAGGATTATTTTCGCACCCCGCCGCATCACAACAAATAGAATCCCGCCTTAGTAATTTGGAAGCAGACTTCAATCGTTTGGAGTCACAAATAAACCAGCTACAGTCTCAGTTGCAAGGACGCCCTCAGTCGTCTCCAAGAACAACACTTGCTCCTCCACAATCCCAACGTTCTAGAAGAAATCTTCCCCAGGAAAACCGAGAAAAAATGTTTGATAGGTTGGCTACACTGGTGGTGGAATTGAAGCAACAAGTGAACGCATTAGAGAAGCGAGTTAATCAGTTGGAGAAACGCTAATTAAATTAAAATTTATCCCTTATTTACAAAACAAAATTACTGATCAAGAAGCAAATGTCAGCTTACAAAAAGTAGACCCATAGCCACATACTTCCATGTATCGACAGGAGGAGTTTATGAAGGCAATAGTCCGTGAACATTTTGAAACAGAGATACGCAAGGCGCAAACAGCCATTGAAACTGGAAATTTTGAAACAGCATGGATAGCATTGCAAAGGGCACACATTTTAGGTCAAGCTTATCCTTTGTCTCATGCGATCGCTCACTGGAAAATGCTGAAGCTAGCCTGGAAGCAGAGAGATACAAAGGAAATTGGTGGACAGTTCGTGCAAACTTTATTTGCAGTTCCCATATCCTTACTGTTCGGACAGAAGCGATCGCTCAGAGATGGTAAAGTTAACGTCGATGACTCAGAGCAAACGTCCATTCCAGAGGATCTACTTCAGATTCTTAATCAATAGCCTACCTTAAAATAGGGGCTAGGGGCGCTTGGACTAGGGACTAGGACGTGTTTTCAAACTGCGAGATCCCCCCTACCCCCCCTTAAAAAGGGGGGAAAATGTTCTCAAAGTCCCCCAAGAAGCGCGGGGGATTTAGGGGGATCGCAACCTAAACTAATAGCGTAAAGATTAGTTTGAAAACACGCCCTAGGGACTAGGGAAAGAGATATTTTTATTCCTTTGTTGTGAACTTTGTTTGTGTAGTCTCTTGCAAAAAATATAGAGTTGGTAATGAGCGCTTAAGCGCTCACTACAAGCTTATCTTTTTGTGCGGCTTGTGTTTAATTATGTCCACTAACTAATTACCAATTAAATTCCAAAAGTACCCATCTGGTGCAACGAAGGAAAAACTTGGTTCACCAAATTCATTTTCAGTGGTAGTTGTAAATTTTTGTATGGAACTTGCTTTAATGCGATCGCAAAACTGCTCAAGTCTCCGTACTCGATAGGTATATAAGCACATTCCTAAACAACCCGGTACGGCTGCTTCAAATCGCGAATTTATATTGATATGACTGGGAAAGCGAATAATATACAGTCTGCCACTACGCGCCGCCGTTAAGTCAGTTTTGGAAGAACGAGGATCATCAAAGGCGGTGACAAAAAACTTTTCACCTGGTTGCAGATCAAAAATTTCTCTACCTGCTAAGGAAGATTCGTAGCTAGTTTCTATATCATCACGCACCCGTAACAAACCTAAAACTTCGTCATAAAACTTTAGCGTTTCCTTGCTGTCGTCCTGAATTACCATCCCTATATGGGTAAACTGGCTAGTCTTAAAAGGAGAGCTAATGTTAATGTTTCCGTAGTGTGGGAGTCCGTAGCCAAATCTCTGAAATAGAACTTGTCGCGTCAAGGGTTGCAGCATTAGCATTTCTCGTACCCCAATCATCTGATCTACAAACGGACGGCTTTTCCTCTCTTTGTTATAGATAACTTCCCAATGGGGTTGAGTATACCTAATTGTCCAACCAGCTGCTTTTGCTTCTTCCACATGATTGAAAATGTTTAAAATATCGGCGGTTAAGGTTGTTGTCCAACGATTTCCCTTCACTTTCATCGACCCCATCAACAAACCTTTGTTAATAGGGTTTTGCCAAATCATCAGACGAACCAAACCATGATCCGCATTTTGGTGATAAAGACGAATTGAGTGTAAAGACGAATCTACACCGTATAATTGCTTAGCTACACCTGCTGATAATTTACCCTCACCACCAATGCGATAGCCAAATTGCTCCCAATATTGAATCGCTGAAATTGCTTCTGGAACCCCAATACACACTTCATAGATGCCTTCTATCCCAAATTGTTGTCCCTGATTCATTTGATTGACACTCTGCTTAAAAGCCCACGGGTCACACTATTATTATTGTCGCTGCCTACTAACAGATATCCGTAGCTTATCAATAGCCATAGCAATTCAGAAGACCAATTTGGCAATACTTTTACAAAAATTTTATTTTTCAAGTCCTAGAAGTTACATTTTGCCTAAAGAAAAAGTTAAAAATATCGCACGCTTTGAAATTGCGAGTATAAAATTTACGTCATCTATCCCAAGACATACTTTTATCTACGGGTTTTCAACTATTAGTGAGACAAAGGTGCGTGCAGTGTATCAGCAATACGGACATAGCTGTTTATGTCAACCTGAATTGGTCTGGTTGCATATCTTATCCGACTCTGCGATCGCGCTCTCATACTATTTAATTTCTATGGTATTAATATATTTTTTTCGCCAACGGCAAGATTTACCCTTAAAGCGGATACTGTGGATAATAACGTTATTGAGTGTCACTCTTAGCACTAACTATCTGTTAGAGATTTGGGCGTTTTGGCGTCCGGCCTATTGGTTGTTGGGGTTAATTAAAGCGATCGCCGCTTTTAGTTCGCTGTGTACAACTGTTTTGTTGATGCGAAAAACGAACAAGAAACTGAAGCCATTACAGCCGCAAGTTCTGACTATCCCCGACTTCACAGAACTGAAGAAAGCCAATCAGCAACTCGAACTGGAAATTAACGAACGCCAGCGCACAGAAGCAGCATTACGCGAAAGTAAAGAACTTTTCCACAGTGCCTTTGACTATGCTGCCATTGGTATGGCACTAGTGGGGCTTGATGGTCGCTGGCTTCAGGTAAATCGTTCGTTGTGCGAAATAGTCGGTTATTGTGAACTAGAATTACTATCCATGACTTGTGAGGAAATCACCCATCCAGACGATGTGCATACTAACCTGAACTATACACGGCAACTACTGGCTGGGGAAATTCGTTCCTACCACATGGAAAAGCGATACTTGCACAAGCTTGGACATATAGTATGGATTCTTTTGAGTGTATCACTAGCGTGCGATGTGCATGGTCAACCGTTGTACTTCATCGCCCAAATCCAAGATATTACTGAACGCAAGCAAGTAGAAAAGACTCTACAGCAACAAGCTTGTATATTTGAAAACATTCATGATGGCGTAATTATGACCGACCTATCAGGTCGGATCATAGACTGGAATCCAGCCGCAGAAAAGATGTTCGGCTATCCAAAAGCGGAAGTATTAGGTAAAACATCAGGTATATTGCGTAGAGCAAAAGATTGTACGGTACTGACACACTACACGCTTGACGAGTTGCTCAGTGTTGGTCGTTGGACTGGTGAAATTAACTTTGTTCGCAAAGATGGAACTGAAGGCGTATGCGAAACAGTGATTGTACCACTGTACAACGAACAGGGTCAGCCGAGTGCAACAATTGGTGTTATCCGTAATATTACGGAGCGCAAGCAAGCCGAGGCAGCATTGCAACAAGCGAACAAACAACTTAAATGCTGGGTGGAAGAGTTAGAACAGCGCAACCGGGAAATAGCCTTACTGAGTGAAATGAGTGATGTGCTACAAGCTTGTTTGACAGTTGAAGAGGCATATAAAGCGATCGCGCTATTAGTGCAACCTTTGTTTCCGGATACATCAGGGGGAGTATTTATTATTAGTGCTTCAAAACACTTTGTAGAAGCTGTGACTACGTGGGGTGACTCACAGCTTGCGAGTAAGAAAGTATTTGCACCTCAACAATGCTGGGCGCTACGGCGTGGGCGATCGCACTTTACATCATCTGATGGTCATGGTTTGCAATGTACCCATATTGAGGAAGACTTACTTACTGGTGAAGCACTTTGTGTGCCGATGATGGCACAAGGAGAAGCTTTGGGTATGCTGCATTTGAATTCGCAACACAAAGGACATTTAACAAAAGGCAAACAGCAGCTAGCTTCTGCGGTTGCCGAACGTATTGCTCTAGCTTTAGCAAACTTAAAATTAAATGAAGCACTACAACAGCAGAGTATCCGCGATCCTCTGACTGGTTTATTTAATCGGCGTTACCTGGAAGAATCTTTAGAAAGAGAAGTCAACCGAGCCGAGCGCAACCAGCAAGCCGTAGGTATTATTATGATGGACGTTGACCACTTTAAGCATTTTAATGATACGTATGGTCATGAAGCGGGTGATACCATACTGCGGGAACTCGGTGTATTTTTAAGAAAAAGCATTCGTAAAGCCGATATTGCTTGTCGTTACGGTGGAGAAGAGTTGATATTGATTCTACCGGAATCTTCTTTAGAAGTTTGTCAAGAAAGAGCCGAGCGAATACGGCAAGGAATAAAAAACTTGGATGTACAGCATCAGCGTCAGAAACTTGGCAGTATTAGCTTATCACTGGGAGTAGCTATGTTTCCAGACCATGGCTTAACAGGTGCTGCGGTGATTGAAGCCGCTGATGCAGCATTGTATATGGCTAAAAAAAAGGGACGCGATCGCGTCATTATAGCTGATAGTGATTTTGGATTTTAGATTTTAGATTTTGGATTCATATCATGTCCGATTCATTAGTTATAATTCTCACCTAAACTGCACCCCACCCCTTAATCCCCTCCCCGCTTGCGGGGAGGGGAGGTGAAGCGTAGCTTTACCGGGGTGGGGTTCTTGGGGAATGATAAGTGATTAAGCGGACTTGATATCAATTCGCTCGGTAGGCTTTGGGTGTTGTACCTGTAAGCTGTCGAAATTGCAGGCTAAGATGGCTGTGGCTGTTAAAGCCACAGGCTAAAGCAATTTCCACCACCGATTGATTTGTTTGTTTCAGCAATTGCTTGGCTCGTTCTAAGTAAGTCGGCGTAAAAAATTAAAGGTTTGTAGTAAGCGCTTCAGCGCTGAAGCGCTTACTACAAGCTAACTTACAAGCTTTACTTTTCTTTACATAGTTCGGTTTATTCGCGCCGACTTACTTAGCCGTTGCTGGAGTAGGTATTGGTGGGGAGAAATCCCCATGGATTGCTTAAATAGATAGCTGAAATGAGACTGACTCATGCCCAGTAATTGGGCTAGATCGGCAAGCTTGATATCCTGATCGAGATAGTCATTGATATAATCCGTCACTTGCAGCAGTTTGCGATCGCCCAATCCTCCCTCATACATTCGCGCTAACGTACACTTAGCGCGATCGCACAATCGCAATTTGTGCGGGATAGTCCTAAAATTCTGCCCTAAATTAAAATTCACCGATAGGCGCGTGTATTAGTTTCAAAACCGACTGGTTAAGAATTTTAACCCATTTTAATGGGTTTGTAGAGACGCGAAATTTCGCGTCTCTACATATCCGGAAATTTATTTCCCGGCTAATTTCCCGGCTAATTTCCCGGCTAATTTCCCGGCTGATTTCACGACTGATTTCACGACTGATTTCACGGTTTATTGCGTAGGCGTGCAAGATATCACTTACGCAAGTCCAACCAGCTTTTCGCTCAACTCCCACAAACGCTTGGCTTTATCATCATCGCTAGCTTCGTCTGAAACCTCTTGAACAAACGACTTGCCATTTTTCTTCTGTCTATTCCCCCAACTCCAATACATACCGGATTCTTTATATGCAGGATTAGCAACCACCTCTGCAACGCGCTGTCCAGCCAGTTCCTCGGATACAAATCCCCCGGTGATGTTCTTTTGGAACAACGGGAAGAGTTTTTGAAACAAGGGATAATGGTTTCTAAATAGAGCCGTCGTTGCCACACATCCAGGATACAGAGAACTGAAGGTAATGCCAGTTGACTTGTGATAACGCCGATGTAGTTCTCGCATGGTCAGCACATTGCAAAGCTTGCTATCTTTGTAAGCTTTACCGGATTTAAACTTCTTACCGTTAATCATCGAGTGAGGCGCTTTAAATCCCTCTGCAAAACCCTTCAAATCTCCCAAGTCTGGAGGCGCTGGAATGGGAATCTTACCTCCTAACTCTTTCGGGTTAGCTGTCACAGTTCCCAAAATAACGAGCCTTTTATCCGCAGAGGGTGAATTTTTCAGATCCTCTAGCATGAGGTTACACAAGAGAAAATGTCCCAAGTGATTCGTAGCAACGCTCAATTCATATCCGTCTACACTACGTAACGGCTCCTTTAATAAAGGTAAATACACAGCGGCGTTGCATACCAAAGCATCCAGAGATTTACCGCTTTCTCTAAAATTCTTTACAAACTGTCGTACACTTTCCAAGCTAGCCAAGTCGAGAAGCATGATAGTGTAGCTGTCCTTTGGCATTCCTACAGCCTGGGCAGCTTTTTCTGCCTTCTGCAAATCCCGACAAGCCATGATCACATGCCATTGACCAGTTTGGGCCAGAGCGTTTGCCGCGTGCAAACCGACTCCCGAGGATGCGCCTGTAATCACGACCGTTGATTTGTGATTTTGTTCCATCTTTTATATTGAAATACGTATTGATAAACCCTAATTGTAAGGCTTCCGGAATCCTTTGTTTTTGGTGGCGGCAATATTCCAACTATAAAAAATTTTTGGGAAAATCATAACCTTCCCTATGGCTTTAGCCTTGAACGAAGAAGAAAGCATAATTCTTATTCCCCTTCCCCACTCCTCCCTCCTCCCCACTCCCCAACGCCAGTCGCTACTCCCCCAAACCTTTGAGGAATTTTTTATCCAATTTTGTTTTAAAACTGCATAAGCTGATTTCCTTTGCATTTACTCAGGGATAGAAGGAAAGCAAACCAAGCTGAAACTTCAATCAAACGTAAACAAAGGAATCACATTCATGTCTAATTACGAATCCAATTACTATCAAGCACCTTGCGAATTCACTATTCCCATCAAATTAAACGTACCCATCGAAATCGAACCCAAAGTCTTAATGAAAGCTCCTGCTAGTGTGAAGCAGAAAGTACCTGTATATCTTGAGCCTGATTTATATCTTGAGCCAGAAGTACAGGCAGCACCTCCCGTATGTGTTGCGAAAAATGGACATGAAAAACCACAATATTAAGCTCAATAAACATCGCAACATTAATCAATAAGATAGTCAAACTTTGAAGGCTAATACCATTTTGAAAAATCTTTGTAACTGATGGATTGCAAAAATAGCCACTTAGCAAGGTTCTTATAACTCAATACGCTTGGTGATAAGATAATTTGCTTTATTCAAGAATATTTGTAGAGACATTGCACCTGTCTTCTCTACACACGAGAAAACCTCACCAATAACTTTAACTAAACCATATTATCTTATAATCCAAAATCAAAAATCCAAAATCCAAAATGGTATTATTTGTTGACTTTTATCGGCAAAAAATTTCCTAAAGGAGTACAAATCGTGTCTAATTACGACCCCAACTACTATCAAGCACCTTGCGAATTCACTATTCCCATCAAATTAAACGTACCTATCGAAATCGAACCCAAAGTCTTGATGAAAGCTCCTCAAGCAGTGAAGCAGAAAGTACCTGTATACCTGGAACCAGATTTATATATTACGCCAGAAGTAGAGGCAGCACCTCCTGTTTGTGTTGCTAAAAATGGACACGAAAAACCACAATATCAAGCGAATCAAGCTAATGAATTAGTGCAAGAGTTCTAACTGAGATAGCCATTTTCTAGACAAGAGTTTGTTGATTGTTAATTGTTGATATAGCAATCCTAAATCATTTGTGAATAATAAATGATTTAGTAGGTAGGGCTATGCACTACAAACCTGTTAATGGTGGGCAATGCCCACCCTACTACTACTACAAACCTGGTAATGGTGGGCAATGCTCACCCTACTAGATAATAATTTGTTAATTGTTACCAAAGGAGTACAAATCATGTCTAATTACGACCCCAATTACTATCAAGCACCTTGCGAATTTACTATTCCTATTAAATTAAATGTACCTATCGAAATTGAACCCAAGGTCTTGATGAAAGCTCCTCAAGCAGTGAAGCAAAAAGTACCTGTACACCTGGAGCCAGATTTATATATTACGCCAGAGTTACAAGCAGAAGCTCCTGTGTGTGTCACCAAAAATGGACATGACAAACAGCAGTACCAAGCTAATTAAGTCCAACAAAAGCCAAAACTAATACCCTAAATTGCTATGACTGGGGAGGGGGAAAGGGAAAAGGGTAAGAGGTAAAGGAAGAAGATAAATCTTTCCCCCACGAGGTATAAAGCCCCTATTTGTAAATAGGTCGCAAAGTATAAAGAAGATTTTTGAAAAACGAACGTGCGATCGCTCATCAGCGTCCATATTTGAAACTCCTATTTTTAAATATGGAGTTCCCTTTCCCCTTTCCCCTTTCCCCATCTTCCTTTATCAGCGTCCATATTTGAAACTCCTATTTTTAAATATGGGGTTCCCTTTCCCCTTTCCCCATCTTCCTTCATAAATTCCCGATTTTTTAAATACACAAAGTTTAGAATTTATTGAAACCTATGTCTGCTTTTCCTGAACCAACAATCCATTCAGAAGGTCGCAAGCTTCGGGTCTCTATTATGTTAAAAGTGCCTATAGACCTTCAGTTAGAAATGTTAGGTTTGCCGTCCACAATTGTTCACCAATTTCAGGATCAAGAAATTTTAATTCAAACAGAAGATTTTGGAGAAGCGACGCTTATTGATGAGGTAGCTAAAACCGAAATCGAGGAAAATATTGAAGTTTTATCTAATCAAATCGTAAATCAGCTTTTACAAAATTGCAAAGCTTTTTCCACTCCTCAACTTGAAAGCGTAGAAGATAACCCAGAAATTCACGAACAAGATACCAATACGGTATTAGCTTTACCTACAGCGCAAAATTTGGAAGATTCTGCGCTTGTGCAGGATGTGTTATACGGTAGCGTGTACATGCAAGAACCTGGTTTTTATGACCAGACTGCACCCTTTGAGGAGATGCAAACTACCTCTGAGCAAGAACACCTGCTTCGCGATGATCGCCTGAGGGGGGATGGCTGCAACGGTGAAGCCTTTGCAACGCTGGGCGCACTCCGCGATCGCCTAAATATTTCGTTAGCAGAGGAAAAATTTTTACCTGTACAACAAGCAAAACCACTATCTCAGAAAAAACCTGTAGGGCGTTTTTTGGACTCATTCAACGATGGTTTCACTTTCGCTCTTAACACTGTAGGAACAATCTTCTTTTTGGGTAAGCTTGCTAATTATAGTTGGGAGTAACACTATACCACTCCCAAACATCTAAGTAATTTCCAGTTTAGGAGTTCAGAATTTTCTGAACTCCTTTTAGGTGTAAACATCAAACATCACAGAAAAACAGAGTATTTATCAAGCTTATAAAAGTGGAGTGTTGTGAGGAGCTATAAAAATTTAGTTATGTGAAGAGCGCACCCAAAAATATTTATGCACCTGATTAAATCATGCACCTGATAATTTTTATTTTTTTTCTTATGGTGGTTAAACTAATCATTTAAGCCCCGAACAAAAATGCCCGGCGGAATGGGCACGGGCTGTGGGGCTGCCAAGAAGGTTCCCTGCCTGTACCATATACCCTCTACTTGGAAAGCCTCGAATTGAGTTGTAAGGATTGCCCAAGTTTGTTCATTTAGTCCACCACAATAAGTCCAAGTGAATCGATTCTCGTAACCAAGTCTCCGTTCTAGTTCTGCCAAATCTTCAGGTAGCCAAAATCTGGTCATTACTCTTTGAGTGGCAATCTCAGGGGGAGTCTGTAACATATCAGCCATGGGCTGGTTAACAATGATTTGCTTGCGGTTGTCAATCCTGACGATACTAACCGGACGCTTATTTTCAGCGGCTGCAATCATTCGGCGTAACAACCCTACTGGTAAATGCAACTGACTACAAAAAACTGAACCCCCATAAGACAAAAGTTCTTCGGCCGTTTCAGCAGGTGTAGGCGGTTCTGTAAATGCCATCCACCCGTAAAACTCGATGGGTCGTTTGCAGCGTCTCCACCCTATTCGCACCTTACCCTTGAATTTTGCTGCGGTTTCGGCTAAAGCATTCCCGTAACTTTGGGCAAGTTGGGTGGCATCTCTCTTTGTAGGGGCAAAGATAGAAACCCCCTCATGAGACAATTTAAAATTCCAGCCTCGCTGGTTCAAGATTTTAAGAACGCTCGAACTCACTTTGTTTTATACCTCCAGAGTCGTCATCATATAGGGAAAGATTGAAAGTATGTTGCCAAATCAGTTTTTGCTCGAACTCTGGAATCTCCAAAGCCAACATGATGAGGGCAAAGTCCCCTGGTGTCGGTAGTACTTCCCCCTTCGCCAGCGCCTGCAAGTTTTTTACTCCACAGCGCTTAAGTTTTGCTTTATTAGCTACAACTAAATCGGCAATTGTTTTTGGGGAAGCTTGTTCAGATTTTAAGGTGTTGGAACCTGTTCTTGTGGCTATCCACTCGCGAATCATTTCTTCGAGAGCGTCGCTTTGAGACACGCCCTCACGAGCGCAGATGCTTTTAAATTCCCGCGCCAATTCGACTGGTACATAGCCACTTACTTGTTTGTGATCGGCAGAGCGCCTTCTATCTGTCATGTTGTTAGTAGATGGTTGAAATCATTACTTTGTTTTATTATCTCGCATGACAACCGAAATGTGAGACCTTTTTGAAGGTCAATTTTATAAAATGATATCTTGACACAAAAAAATGACAAGCGCTAGTATTTAAGATGTAGGCGCTATAAATCTTAATACTGTAATCAGTCATAGACGGTACAAACTGTGATTATGCCTGTATTGAAGGTTAATCCTATCAATACCGATGGAACCATAGAGAAAATAAGGCAGATGAACCTGGTGAATATTAGGGCGCAACAACAATGAGGGAGTTAAATTCCCTCATAAGGTTATTCTACTAATCTTTAGGTATATATTCTGGCTGAATCATGAGAAGTTTTTTGAAGGAGTGATTGCCTTGTATCTACTTACTCTATTCCACCCTGGTCTAGAGGCGAATAAAAATCAAAATTTAGAGCGAAAAACCGTTGGTATATCTCAGTTTGACAACTTGCTACCTGATTAGCAAGTTTAACATTTGTGACTTATAAAGTATTAAGTATATAAGCACCCTATTACGTGTATCTCGGTTTTAAGATAATGATAAAAAGAAAGTGGACTACCAAGCGAATAACCTTAAACCTGGCATCAGGAGAAGCTATAAAGCTAGAAACATATTGCAGCCAAACTGGAAGACCAGCAACGGATGTGATTAGAGAACTAATTCGAGGTTTACCCATCGCGCAACCGAGCGAAGTTAAAAATTATTAAGCTTTGATAAATTGTAAGGTGGGCACTGCCCACCAAATTCAGCATTGGTGGGCAGTGCCCACCCTACAAATTGGAATTTTCAGCAATTCGCCAACAGTATCTGTTAAGTTTTGGTAAATTGTAGTGTATGTAATGCAGTTTACTAATTCCGATGACATTACAAAGTCGGGCGGAAAGCTTGAAAGCCCCCAGCAACACCCTGAATGATTCAGGGTGTTTTTTTCATCAGATAGAAGCGGTTAACCTGCTTTAACATCATTATCAATAACATTATTGCTAAGAAGATGCTGGCTTAGCCGCAAAGGCTGCACAACAACCACCGGCTCTTCATATAACTTGTTGTCCTGATTAGTTGTACTTTTTGCGGCGTCTTCTACACTGTTAACAGATGGCTTAGCCTGCTCAACTGTATCTTTTGCGACGCCCTCTACACCATTTACAGTGTGATTAACAGCTTCAGCTACATTCTTGACTGCATCTACTACAGATGGTTGGGTTTGCTCAATTGTATCTTTTAATGCATTTCCTACATCTTTTACTGTATTTACACTTTGTTGAACTCCCTCAGCCATACTATTGACTGCACCTACTACAGGTGGCTTGACCTGCTCGATTGTATCCTTTACTGCATCCACTATACCAATTACAGATGGCTGGACTTGCTCAATTGTATCTTTTAATGCATCATTTACACCATTTACACCGTTTACACTGTGGTTAATCCCCTCAGTTAAACTGTTTGCTGCATCAACTAGACTTTCTACAGTGCGGTTAACACGCTCAGCTGTACCCTTACCAACCAAAGCCCCAGCTGCTGAGCCTACTACAGCACCAAAAACTCCTCCCATACGGCGACCAATTAAACCACCAATTGCTGCTCCAACTAACCCACCACCTATGCCTGAGCCTGCGCGATGAGCCGGTTGTTGCTTGCGTTGCTTTGTAATGCGATCAGCGAAGCCTAACGCCGGAGGCGTATAGCTATTTTCGTCATGCTGATCAACAGGCTGCTTGCGATCACCCATAGTCATTAACTCCTTGATACTAAAGCGGCATAACGCCCAACTGACATTGCTGCTAATTGGGTATCAGCTTCTAACTGTAGGCAAAGCTTGCTCTCAACCATACCAATTATGTCCTTGAGCAAAAAAGTTATACCAATTTCAAAAAAGAATGTCACATATACTTAGGTGGAGACGTTCCGCCGGAATCTCTTTACAGACCATTTATGTGTCGCAAACATTTTTTGAATTGGTATTAAATGCCCATATAGCGTTAATTGCTTTCCAGCGCCAATCTAACAATTACAAATAACAACTGAACCGCTCTAAAGAAATACATTATTAATACGAAGAGGAGGAATGAAAACAAAGCCGTTACGCGGTAATATAAAAAAATGAATTTTTCTGTAGCGGCAATAACTGTTTGGGGCAGAAAAAATGAGTCAATTAGCAGGGGCTGAGGCAGGTATTCCACCGCTCATCACAGAAGACAGTAAATATTGGTATCGACAGGGCAAGCGACTAGACAAGCAAGAGCGCTATTCGGAAGCAATTGTATGTTATGACAAAGCTTTAGTAGATTGCCCGCAGCAATACTGGATTTGGTATGACCGAGGTAGCGCCTTACGGGAATTAGGTGAGTACGAGGCGGCAGTTGCTAGTTTTAAGCAAGCATTAGCAGTTCGTGCCAATGATTACTGGGCTTTGTATAATCTTGGGTGTATTTTACTAGAAGATTTAGACCAGTTTGAAGAAGCGATCGCCAATTTCAATCAAGCCGTAGAAATTCGTCCCAAAGACTACTGGGCGTACTTTCGTCGCGCAGACGCCAAAAGACATTTGCAACATTACGAACAAGCAATTTGCGATTATGACAAAGCTTTGTCAATTCGTTCTGATGACTACTGGGCGTGGCTGCGTCGGGGAGATTGTTTCAGACATTTAGGGCGTTACGAAGATGCGATCGCTAGTTATGATGAAGCTGAAGCTATCCGTCCGACCGATTTTTGGGTTCACTACAAGCTAGGCGATACTTTTAGATATCAGGGACGCTATAAAGCTGCACTTACCAGCTATCTAAAAGCCGGTGAAATAAACCCAAATGATGAATATGCTTGGTATAACAGCGCTTGTTGTGCAGTTCGATTAGGAAAAATCTCACTGGCAATGGACTGCTTAGAGTCAGCACTTCTAATTAATCCTAACTTTCAGACACAGCTGAAGACAGACCCAGATTTAAAAATTATTCGAGAAAGAGGGTTATTAACTGACTTGCTGCGCGAAATTAACTGCTTAAATTGACTAGTCATTAGTCATTAGTCATTAGTCATTGGTCATTAGTCATTAGTCGGTGGGCTATGCCCACCCTACAAAATCAATTTTATACTCAAAAATTATGAGCATGACACAGGCTAGGAACGTTCTTGGAGAACCGTTAGAGACTTGTTGCACCTCACCAATGACAGGTTTTTATCGAGATGGAACATGTAACACAGGTGGAGGAGACTTTGGTGCGCATACCGTGTGCGCCCAAATGACAGAAGAATTCTTAACATTCACCAAGTCGAGGGGAAATGATTTGAGTACGCCCGTTCCCGCATTTGATTTTCCTGGTGTGAACTACCCCACCCTGCCTTCGGCTGAGGGTGAGGCTTCCAATTTCACGGAGGAATGCCGCATCTTGGATTTGCGTCCGCGAATTGGTCTTACTTCCTCTCCATTGGCGTTAGCCTCCCCCGTCCCAGGGGAGGACAGCATTCTGATACCTTCTGCTCTTATGTTCTGCGCTGCATTACCATCTCTATCGTGATGTGTCCCGCAACTTGGGCAAATCCAAGTTCTAACATCTAGCGGTAACTCTGGGATTTGATAATGACAATTAGAGCAAAGCTTGGAACTGGGGAACCAGCGATTTATTTCTACCAACTTTCCACCGCTACGCTCTAATTTGTAGGATAAGAAGTTGACGAAAGTTCCCCACCCAGTATCAGATATAGCATGAGCTAGTTTATGGTTACGAACCATGCCCTTGACGTTCAGGTTTTCGACTACCACTACTTGATTGTTATCAACTATTTTTCTAGATAGTTTGTGTAAGTAGTCTTGGCGGACATTGCTAACTTGTTCGTATACCCTAGCTACAGTCTTCATTGCCTTTTTACGACGATTACTACCCTTGACTTTACGTGCAGCAATACGTTGTTTTTTGGCTAATTTCTTTTCGTATTTAGCTAGGTGTTTAGGATTTGGATATTTGGAGATTTTCTCGCCATCATAAGTAATTGCAAAATCCTTGATACCTAAATCAACACCAATTATTTTTACAAGCGCACTAGCAGATGGATAATCACCCTCATACTCCATTAGCACAGAAGCATAATACTTACCCGACGAGCATTTACTAACAGTGACAGTTTTGATAACCCCATCAAGTGGTCGGTGTATTTTAGCTTTGACTACACCTAACTTGCCTGGAAACTTCAAGCAATCATCAACTTGTTTGACACCCTGTGGGTATTGGATTGATTGACGGTGATGTTTTGATTTGAAGGAAGGATACTTTGCTCTACCATCAAAAAAATTTTGATATGCACGGCTAAGATTGAGACTCACAGATTGTAAAATCTGTGAATAACATTCGGATAGCCACTCAGTCTCTTTATCTTTTTTTAGTGCTGGCAACAAAGAATTTAGACCAGATTGAGACAAGCCTTTACCAGTCGCCTTATAGGTTTCAATACATTTATTCAACCCATAATTCCACCACCAACGCGCACAACCAAAATGCTGTGCAAGTATTTGAATCTGCTCCGACGTAGGGTACAACCTGACTTTTACTGCTTGTCTTTTCATCTAAACTTCTCCAAATATCGACCTCTTACTATTATACATATATTGCAGTAAGACAAAAGACAAAATATTTGGCGACTCCTCAACCACCCGACTCCAAGAGTCAACCTAAGAGGATGTTTGAAAAGTATTGTTTTAAACTGATAGACGTTTTGATCCCCCTAAATCCCCCTTAAAAAGGGGGACTTTGAGAAAATTTACTCCCTTAAAAAAGGGGACTTTGAGAAGATTTCCCCCCTTTTTAAGGGGGGCTAGGGGGGATCAAGTTGATGTGTGATGTGAGACTTTCCAAACATCCTCTAACGGTTGATATTGGTCTCTTGGTGCGCCTCTTCCCGCCCGGCTATCCATCCCCTCCCTGCTGCGTAGAGGGAGGGGAATTCTGCCGAATTTGTTAAATTTTCAAATAAAAAACACGCTGGGAGCAACAGCAAAGGAAGCAGCAGCCCACCAAAACCTCGTTACCAGGTTGAACCTGGTAACGAGAATTAAAGCTTCTGGCTCTTGTTGAGAATGTGGCAAGATATTAGTTTTTAGGATATTGCGAACACACAACAAAACTGATGAAAATATCTCTTTCCCTAGCCCCTAGCCCCTAACCCCTAACCCCTAGTCCCTAACCCCTAGCCCCTATTTAAAGGTCTAGCTAGGTAACATCTGCAACTTCTTTACTCAGTAAATCTTCTACCTCAGCCATTACCATTGCGGTGGTAATTGGAAGATGGAGTTTGTGAGATGCTGTTGTGTCTGACAGATAACCAATCCACGCAGAACGGGGTACTGAAAATTCAGGACTCAAGACGCGATGCAGATTGCGGTTTAACGGTGCCCAACGATTGACTTCAGAGTTAGTAAAAATTACAACACTTTTAACTTGTAAAGCTGCCGCTAAATGAGATACACCCGTATCATTACATACTAGTAACGCCGCATTATTTAAAAGAGCAGCCATTGCACCTAAGCTAGTGCGTCCAGCCAAATCAATTGGTTCGGAACGCATAATTTTCGCCACGGCTTGAGTTAAATTAGCTTCACTTGCCGTACCGGTAAGTACTACCTGAAAACCACGAGCCGCGATCGCATCAGCAACATCTGCAAACTTGGCGGCTGACCAGCGTTTTTCTGGTACACTTGCACCAGGGTGGATACAAACATACTTGCCTTTCTGGAGTTTCTGCACTTGTTCAACACTGTGCAAAGCAGAAAAGTCCTCTTCGTGCAAAGGAAATTCCAGCGCATCGCCTTGGAGTGGTATCCCCAAAAATTCCATCAAGCGTAGGTGACGCCATATCTCTGATTCGCCTTCAGGATAGGGCAAAAAGTAATCTGGATCTGGGCAATAATGGCCAGGGAGGTAAAAACCAGCGTGAATACGAGCGTTGAGTAAAGCAGCAAAGGTATTGCTGACAACACCGCTACCGTGCATTTGCAAAACCAAATCAAAGTTTTGCTGGTGGACACGAGCGAGGAATTCTGGTAATTTGCGTACTTGAGGCGAAACTTCAGGAATTCCTGGATAGCCGGGAAACTCCAAGAAATTATCAAGATAATGGCGAAAGCGTTCTACAAAAGTTTGTGCCCACGGTAAACCAATTAAGGTAATCTGAGCTTGGGGGAAAGCTTGACGTAACGCTCTCATCGCGGGTACAGCACAAAGTAGATCGCCTAAACCGGGGAGCGATCGCACAATTGCGATTCGAGTAATAGGTTGTTTGTGCCAGAGCCTATGTCCGTGCGACACTAGTTTTACCTCCTCAAGCGGCTATTTTAACGTTACTGAGCCAAAAACCCTAATTCATTGGGCATTTAACCAGAGAATTTACGTCTTTGACTGATTGCAATTGTGCAAATCCACAAAAGAAGACAAGGGAATTGCATTTTCACCTTATCTAAAATGCGATCGCATTTCTCCTATCACTGGTAGGACTTATATTATGTCCGGTAAATAACGATTACATAACTTACGCTGCGATGTGGCCGAAAACCTTATTCTTGCGTATTTTGATGTTTATGTCTTTTGATAGGCTTTTGTTTCATATTACTTCTGAAATTGGATAGAGTGACAATACTGTTACTAAATATCTCTAAAGAAGTTAACTAATTAACTCTCAAGATGGGGGTTTAAAATCTTTTGATAAAGAAAAATATTGATATATACGTAAAAACAACGCATTTTTTTTAGAGAGAAACTTGAATTTTAAACAGCTATGAAACCTGGACTAAACATTGAGGATATTACGCTCTATCTAACTCAAACTCTAACTGAATATGAGGTGATTCCTGCCGATTGGGGTTGGCATATTCACAAAGGTGATAAGTACTGTGGACATCTGGAATACCAAGGAAGAAAAGGATGGCGGGGACGTGCCTTAAATTATCTCCCCGCTGAAATCAGAGAACAACTAACAAGATTAGGACAATCAAGTTCTTCTATGCGCAAAGCTATGGCTTAAATTGAAACGCAAAGGCACGCAAAGGAAGCGCGGAGGAACGCAGAGTTTTTCTGAATATAATTAGTAGCCTAAAACTCTGCGTAGCTCTGCGTTTTCCTCTGCGTGCCTTTGCGTTTAAAAAAGTTACGATTTTGGAATAATTTCTAGTTCTTTGTAACCTGTTTGCTCATCAATACTCCGAAGAAATGTAAATTCTTCTGTAGTACCGATGACTATTTCGGCAGTTGTATAAATAATGCATCCATCAACCAGATGTCCACCGATAGTTTTACCTTGTTTATCAGCAATGGCAATGTGAAGATGTACACCCGTGGTTGCAATTGTGCCGTTGAGGGAAAGTATTTCAAATTTCTCGGTTAATACTGTACTAGTTTCTTGATTGGCAAAGCGAATGGTTGCTTGTTTGAGGCTACCAATTGCAGTCAAAATAAATCCTGCTTTGATATTCTGCTGTTGGACAAAGTTCTGCAAGCTTTGTCTTAAATCTTCGTTGGGTTTGAGTCTGATAGCAAACACTTTCATCGGTTATTTATAATTTTTCATGTAATTTAAGTAGGGGCGGGTTTTGTTTCAATCTCGAACTATTACTGAGAGGATGTCTGCTAAACCCGCCCCTACTTACAGCCATTTTCAGGTAAATTCTATTTAACTCCTCTAATCCTCTAGGACAAGGAATGATAAATATTACTAGTAATTATACTGAAGCTATGGGAAAAAATACTTCATAGAATGTACGTGAAACTTTTTACAGTAAATTTTCAGGATGCGCTGTATGGCAGCTTTGCCGCCCCAATGCCAAAGTTTGAAGGAACAAGTCGAGTGTATTTTACAACTTTTACAGCAAGAACCGTCTTGGCGATCGCACGACATTACACCTATACAGACATCGCTGGGTAAAGCAATCTCTCCAAAGTTTGAAATTTTGTTTGCGGGTGCGTTTAGCGCGGGTAAGTCGATGTTAATTAATGCGCTGCTGGAACGGGAATTGCTGTATAGTGCAGAGGGACACGCTACAGGTACGGAATGCAAAATTGAATATGCGGAATCTGAAAAAGAACGAGTTGTTTTAACGTTTTTGAGTGAAGCGGAAATTCGGGAACAAGCGCTTTGTTTGTGTCAGCAGTTGGGATTTACAACAATAGCCAATATTAACCAACCTGAAGTTATTAACCTGTTGCGTCAAGGGTGTGAAACTATTATCCAGCAAGAGGGCGGTGAGAGTAAATCGGAACGAGCAAAACAAGCCAAGGCGTTGATGTTGTTGATGGAAGGATATGCAGCAAACCGCCAACACATCCACACGGTAAATAATGCTATATATTCAATGGAGCAATTTAATTTTACTAATCTCAAAGAAGCTGCTGGATATGCGCGGCGGGGTAGTAATAGTGCGGTGTTAAAGCGCATTGAATATTACTGTTATCATCCTTTGTTGGAAGATGGCAATGTAATTATCGACACGCCGGGTATTGATGCACCTGTAGAGAAAGATGCACAGCTAACTTACGCCAAGATTCAACATCCGGATACGTCGGCGGTGGTGTGTGTGCTGAAACCAGCAGCAGCGGGTGATATGACGAAGGAAGAAACGGAACTTTTAGAAATGATGCGGGGAAATGGGGGAATACGCGATCGCGTTTTCTATATCTTCAACCGCATTGATGAAACTTGGTACAACACCCAGTTACGCCAACGCCTAGATGATTTGATTTCTTCTCAATTTCGGGATAATACTAGAGTTTATAAAACTAGTGGCTTGCTTGGATTTTACGGCAGTCAAATCAAAAATACCAGTGGTAGAGATAGATTTGGGTTAGACTCGGTTTTTGCTGAGAGTGTCAAAGGTTTAGATGGTAGGGAAGAAACGCCGCAGTTTGTTTATGCGTTTAACAATTACTGCGTCAATTCTGGCAAACTTTCTTCTACGAAATTCAGAATTTCTGTCAACGGATTTGAAACACCTAATCAAAATTATGTCCGAATTATCGGAGAATGGGGAAAGGAATTAATCGAACAGCTAATTCAAGATAGCGGTATTGAGGAATTTCGCACAGCTATCACCCGTTATCTAACAGAAGACAAACGTCCCCAGTTATTTAAAAATCTCGCTGATGACTTAGAAGACGTTTGTATTCAACTCAAGAAACATTATCAGACAGTACAGCGAGAGTTAGACAGTCAACCGCGAGAAATTGAGGCGATGAAAGCGCAGGAATTACAACGCCTCAACCAGCAACTACAGCAAGTAGGAAATGAATTTCGCATAAGCATCGCCGAAGAAGTTAATAAAGTAGTGACAAACGGATGCGAAAATTTTGAAACAGATTTTCGCCAAATGCAAGCAAGGATGACTCATCGTTTAGATGAGTTGCTAAATACTTTTTCTGTTGCTGATGCTTATCGCCGTGCAACTCTGAGTCATCCCCGCAATGCAACTGCACCTTTAATTGCCATTTTAGTTGAAGCACTTTATTATTTGGCGAATCAGTTGGAAGATATTTTAGTCGAATCTTGTCGGGAAGTAGTAGCGAATCTTTTCCAAAGATTAACTGAAAGGATTCGCAAGTCAGAATACTACCGCCAATTATATCGTTTACTGGGTAATGATGGCGGGATTGAGCAAGAGTTGAAACTTTTAGAAAAAGTGGTTACTCAAGCGTTAGTGAATGAAGCGCGGGTGGAGTGCGATCGCTTTGTCAGAGAAAGTCCCAGATTTTATGACGAAGGTACTTTTTCTATATATCAATTTCGGCAAACATTGCAGCAAACTTCTCAAGGTTACGACTGCGAAAGCATGGTAGAAGCGGAACCAGCAATTAGGCAATTATTGAAATTGGATTTTGAACCGAAAGTTTCCCAAACCATCCGCAAAACTTTCCGCCAAACCATCAACCAAACCGTCAAAACTCAGTTATTGCCAATGGCAGATAAACAAGCAGATGAAATTTTGCAACAATATCCTCATGCACGTGCTTATTTAGAAAAAACTTTGGCACAAGAAGCCGAGGAAAAGATTGTGAATAATCGGCGGTTGTTGAGTGCAGTTGAGCAAAAAATTGCGGCATATAATCAAGCCGTTACAGCTATTAATAGTTGTTTGCAGGCGATGGGTTTATATGAGCATTTATTGCCTGAAATTGGTAAATATGATGCAGAAGTAGTTGATTTAAATATTTCTGATAATAATGGTTTAGTTGAGTTAGCTAGTAAAGTTACATAAATATTATTTTTCTCACGCAAAGACGAGCCAGCGCCGTGCGGGGGTTCCCCCCGTTGAGGCGACTGGCGTGCAAAGCCGCAGAGTTTAAAAGTTATGAATAGTCTTCTTGTAAAAGTCTCTTTCTGTATTTCTTCTCTGCGCCTCTGCGCCTCTGCGTGAAAATTTCACCTCAATAAAAACCAATGGTAAAAACTATTACCGTCAAAAATATAACAATTCAAATATAATACTTGTTATTTACAGGTGATTAAGAAGAAAATTCAAAAGGTATTACTATGAACAGTATTGTTTTTTCAAATATGTAATTATCATTAATCCGGCTATATATTAGGAATTGTACTATCCAAATAAACCTGCTAAAATAACTGTTTATTCTATTAGGCGATATTTGTTAAATTCCACCGTATAGCGCCATTTTATGATTTTCAAGGTGCGTCATGTGTAGAACAGAACCGATTCGAGCTAACAAGAAACTTGAGAAAATTTAATATCACAGCTAGAAAACCCAAGAGAAAATGAAAGATAGTTTTGATTTACCTATCTACGGAGATAATTTACTTTTGCCGTTAGGAGATGACAACATGTTCAAAGTGTTTAGACTTAGGCAATTCGGAAAAGTTATGCATGAATATATCCAACCTCATGTATCTACAGACGACATCCGTTCCATGATAAATGAAGTTAATTCATGAACAAAACACTCTTGTCAATCAACCATATATATGTGTGTTTTCCTGGTTGACAACAGACAAGGCTAATTAAATCGCAAGTTCAAGGAAGGTGCTTTATGTTTCTACCAACTGATTTTCAACAACTTAACAGTGATAGTGATGTTTTAGTATTAAATAATACTCAGTTTTTGATTAATCAAATTAAGGATAGAATCATCCAAGAGTTTGCACCAAAAGCCAATGATTTAAATTTTGGTCTTCAGCCAAATTCCTTAATTAAGAAATATTTTAAACAAATCAATACTCAGGGTATATTCAATCGAGTGGAATGGAAATTTTCCCTCAAACCAGGAATTAAATGCGAACTCCTAACCAGAGATGACAGCAACAAGCAGGAAGGTAAACTGCAAATTAAAGTAACTTTACAATTTTCATCAACACTTAATCCTTTGAAAAATAAAAGCAATATAGATTCAGAAAACTTTGATATCAAAGTTTCCCTTGATTTTTGCCCTGAGTCACCTGAAAATCAAGATGAGCAAAACTCCTCGGATTCGTATTCCTCCAGAAGTGAGGAAATATGTCTACCAACGAGATAATTATCAATGTCAAAGTTGTGGTCAAACAGCTTTAGAAACTAACCTTACCATTGACCATATCATCCCCCTTTCTCGTTGTATGAAAACTCACGCAAAGCCGCAAAGACGAGCCAGCGCCGTGCGGGGGTTTCCCCCGTTGAGGCGACTGGCGTGCCAAGAAAATCTTTGCGGCTTTGCGGACGGACACTTCGCTCAAGTCGGGAAACCCGCCCACGCGAGTGTCCTCCTTTGCGTGAGGCTCAAAATTCTGACTTTAATCTATCTGACTCAACAAATCACCAATATCAACCGCTAGCTTTTGTCCCAACTTCAACAACTGGCGACACCTATTTATGTCCTCGCCATCAGCGATCGCTATCTGACACTGAGGCAAAATCTTGTTGTACAAACAACTAAAGTATAATTCCTGCGATCGCTCAAGCGAAATACCAATATTCAACCGATAAGCTACATCAATCATTTTTTCCAATCGCAGTAAATCTGCATCAAATCTACCATTGGGATCGTGCAACAATTGCCAAAGCGATCGCAGTATTATTTGTTCTAATATCTGCTTACCTTCAGCAGTATTCAACTGACAACGCAATTGTTTCGCTTCGCTGGCGACAGCTTCTAACTCGACAATGTGATTGGCGCTTAATTGCGGTTCGCTGATGTCTTGTTCGAGCGATCGCAATGTCATCATACACCGATAACTCAAAGCAATCTCCGCTGCTACTTGCAATTCTTGCGGTGCTGTGAGTCCATCGCGATGGAATGCCATTAATACGCCATAATTATCCCGATACGTCTGGGTGTACAATTGGTCTAATCTTGTCAGCGTTTCTTGACTTAACACCTGCATGAGACGGTGACGTTCTTCAGCAAAGAGATTTTCTAAGCTAAACGCCTCATCTCCGAACATCTGCACCATTACCAAAATAGTACGAGCCGCGCTACCTTGTTGCAACGACGCCAATAATTTTTCTTTCAGTTGACTGTAAGCACGTCGTCCTTTAAAAGGTTGAATGCAACAATGGAAATCCCAGCCTCCCAAATGCAGCACCGCAAATACTAAATGTTCGCTTTCTTTAGTAATTTCTGACACCAGCTTTAATTGTCCCACTGCCAGTGTCAAAGTTCCCAGCCGTTGTAGATAGTAATCTTGCTCAATTACATTGTAGCAATAGACACGCTTATGGTAAGACTGAAGATGTTTGCCAGCACCATTGTTTACAAATCCGTTATCGTGGATATCCACGGTTTTATGATTATTAAACAGTGAAGTGATGGCGTAATGTGCCGCTACTTGCTTGAAGGTAATCTGTGAAGTTATCACCAATTGGCGATATACTTCCCCACCATCTTTAAAGATATCAACATTACTGGGCGCAAGGGTAAGGTGCTTGAGGAAGCCTTTTTCTAACTGCACTCCCGCCACATCACCCGCCAATTCTAAAGCACGGGCGGCATAGCGGAGAATCTGCGTTCCTTCAGGACGAGATATTTCTTCAAAAAACCAACCGCAACTGGTGAACATCAGTAAAGCGTGACGCTGCATTTCTAGCAGGCGCAAGGCGTCTACTTGTTCTACATTTGTAAGTTTGTGGGTTTGATGGCGAGAAAGGAAACGGTGAATATTCTCAGGGGAGCGATCGCGTATTACCTGGATATATTCATCTCGCGCTAGCCAGGGATCAAGGAAAAACAGCCTGCCATGTTCTTCATACACATTAACTAGCTGATCCCGCAGCCAATTTAAAGCATTTCGCAAAGGACGACGCCATTGTTGATGCCATTCGCCGCCACCGCCGCAACCACAGTTATCTTGCCATCTATCAACACCGTGGGCACAACTCCAAGCGGTAACAGGCTTTAATTCTACCTCCCAACTGGGGGGATTGATGCTGAGGTAGTGGGCGAAGTTCGTCACCGTCCAACCCCATTGGGTGAACACATCTGTAAAGGCGTAAGCAAGAGTTTTTTCAGTTCCGCCTTTGTGGTGTCCAAAGGTTTCTCCATCCGTCGCCACAGAAATTAACTGCGCAGGACGGTGATCCCCGCGTACCGCTGAACCGATGCGTCCCGCTAAGTGATGGGAATTAAACAGGACATCGCTAAAGCCCATATCCCGTGAAATGGGACCATCGTAGAAGATGATATCTATATAAGGTCTTCCCGTTTTGCCATCTTCGTCATTAGCAGATAGGGAAACCGAACTCAGAGGAGAAGATGCAGTGCTGAGAGTTGATTTCAGATAGCAACGATAGGGACGTGTGGGATCAATTTGATTTCCGCCGACTTCGTGCCATTCTGGATTGTCATTTTCGTTGTTAGGGAGAGGACGACAACGCTGTGCTTGCGAAGGTGCTAACACAATAAAGCGAATACCTTCATTAATTAAAGCTTCCAGAGTTGGGTAATCAACCGCCGTTTCCGCCAGCCACATACCTTCGGGATCGCGTCCAAACCGGGATCGGAAATCTGCTTTCCCCCAGCGAATCTGCGTATATTTATCGCGTTCATTGGCAAGAGGCATGATGATGTGATTGTATACTTGCGCGATCGCATTGCCATGACCGTTCAAGCGTTGCGCACTCTTGGCATCCGCCTCCAAAATGCGCTGATAAACCTCAACATCATGACGTTCCAGCCACGACATCAGCGTTGGGCCGATATTAAAGCTCAAATACTCGTAATTATTGACGATCCCCACCACTTCGCCGCGCTCATTTAACACCCTAGCAAAGGCATTTGGGCGGTAGCATTCATGGTGAATTCGCTCATTCCAATCGTGAAAAGGTGCTGCACTTGGTTGGCGTTCAATTGCATCCAAATAAGGATTTTCCCGTGGGGGTTGGTAAAAATGACCGTGTACAGTCACATAAACACCCGTAGCCGTTTTCAAGGGATCGGGCATTGTGGTGTTTTGGGTCATTTCTTGCGATGGCAAATTTGCGCCAGCCCCAGCTGGCAATTCAGCAGCTGATGTCATGTAGTATTATCCAAATTCAAACAATCTTGCTGTTGTGCTGAAAACAATATCCTTAGTCCATCTATCTTTTTACAGCAGCCTTCCTACAAATGTTAGCGCAGACAAATACAATCAGATAGATGCAAATCTAATATAGCAATCAGAAAGTTGTGGGTAAATCTGCATTATCAAGCAGTTCTTTCCCCGATTAGACGAAGAAACCAGCCATTGAAAAATCTATGTTAACGATATCTCGCATCATTTTCAACAAGAGCCAGAGGCTCCAATTCTCGTTACCAGGTTGAACCTGGTAACGAGGTCTTGGAATTCCCGTTACCAGGTTGAACCTGGTAACGAGGTCTTGGAATTCTCGTTACCAGGTTGAACCTGGTAACGAGGTCTTGGAGGCTCCGCCTCTCAATTGCTGCGACTGCTGCAAGATGTCAATGTTAACAGGTTTTTTCTTTGGCAGTGCGAATAAAAATTTAATTGTCTCTTAATATATTAAACCTTATTACTGAGGTAAAATATACTGCTTTTATAGAAACTTTTGCAACAAAAGATTGCAAAAACTCCGTAAAACGCAATCTTATTTTACAAATATAGCTATGAAAATGGAAACAGTGAAATCTCGGAACCCCGATACACAGTAGATTTTGGTAGATTCAGCCAAGGTTTACCGAGTTAAATCGTATCCCCTAGAACATAGGAATAAGAGTCAAGAGTCAAAAAAAAGTCAACAGGAATTTAAGCATTGACTATTGACTAATGACTAATGACTAATGACCATTGACTAATGACTAATGACTCTTGACTAATGACTAATGACTAATGACCATTGACTAATGACCATTGACTGTAAATGCAAATGTCAGGTAAGAACATACTCTTTCTAGTTCTATTACTGTTTATTCCCGTTTCCTTAGCTGCTCACTTTTTAGAGTGGGGAGATTTAATAGTTTTCATAACAGCAGGATTGGCAATTCTACCCTTAGCGGCTTGGATGGGTACAGCCACAGAAGAAATAGCTGTAGTAGCAGGCCCGACACTTGGGGGTTTGTTAAACGCCACCTTTGGCAATGCTACAGAACTGATTATTGCCCTAATTGCCCTCAAAGCTGGGTATGTGAACGTGGTTAAAGCCAGTATCACCGGCTCGATTATTGGTAACTTACTCCTAGTAATGGGCCTAGCGATGTTGTTAGGCGGACTGCGCTTCAAAGAACAAACATTTCAACCAGTAGTAGCGCGGATGAATGCTGCGGCGATGAATTTAGCTGTAATTGCGATTTTGGTACCAACCGCAATGGATTTTACTTCGCCAGGAATTAGCGAAAAAACATTGCAAAATTTGTCCATTGCCGTTGCTGTAGTATTAATCCTCGTCTACGCTCTGACAATTTTATTTTCTATGAAAACCCACTCCTATCTTTATGATGTGGGTATGGCAGAGACAGAAGCTTTAGAAACTTCTCATGGCAAGCCTAATGTTTGGTTATGGACTGGGGTATTGCTAGTATGTACTCTCTTGGTAGCATTTGAGTCAGAACTACTTGTGGATTCTTTGGAAGTAGCTACATCCGAGTTAGGCTTAACGGCTTTATTTACAGGGGTAATCATCGTACCCATCATTGGCAATGCTGCCGAACATGCTACAGCTGTGACTGTAGCCATGAAAAATAAAATGGATCTTTCCCTAACCGTAGCTGTTGGATCGAGTATGCAGATTGCCCTATTTGTGGCTCCCGTACTAGTGATAGCGGGGCGATTTTTCGGTCAACCAATGGACTTGGATTTTAACCCCTTTGAATTAGTGGCTGTAGCTGTATCAGTGTTAATTGCTAACACCATTAGTTCCGACGGTAAATCAAACTGGTTAGAAGGCACATTATTGTTAGCTGCTTATACAGTTTTAGGGTTTGCTTTTTACTTCCATCCAGTAATTACTGATATTGGGTAGTAATTAGTAATTCATAATTCATAATTCAATCTGTAATTATGAATTATGAATTAATAAATTATTGATTACGTCTAATGTGAATTATTCCAATTCCTCGTATTTAGCTTTAGAGGATGTTTGAAAAGTCTCACATCACACATCAAGTTCTTGCAGATCCCCCCTAGCCCCCCTTAAAAAGGGGGGAAATCTTCTCAAAGTCCCCCTTTTTAAGGGGGATTTAGGGGGATCTAAACGATTTGCATGTTTAAAACAATACTTTTCAAACATCCTCTTACCATATTTTTACGGTAATAACGACCACAGATGGACACAGATGAACACAGATAACTTAATTTATCTGTGTCCACCCCCTCATTCCCCCCTCTTGAGGGACGGCAGTTGCTACAACGCGGGAAACCCGCGCAACGCACTGCCTCGGGAAGACAGAGGAAAAACTTTTATTCATTGTCCATCTGTGGTTAATTTCCACGCACTTGATAATTGCCATAATTTTAATTTACATGGCTGCGTTAATTATTAAATACGGTTGAAATCAGTCAGGACTTACGCAAAACATAACGCGCATTTGGGGTAATTCATGAATTACCCCTACGCAAGAATAAGGTTTTCGGCCACATCGCAGCGTAAGTCCTGCCTGTTCCCAAGGCGTGGGAGTAAGAGACCCCCACTTTGCGCTTGTGGCATGTTTGGTGGTGGGGTAAAAATCCCCACCACCAAACCCACTGTTAAGAGTTGCTCGTTAAGAGTTCCCTCTTTATCTACCCCAAGCGTGAAAATCCGCCTTCTTTCTTCTTCTTTCTTCTGCGTACTGGTAATAAAAAATACAATTATCTACTTAGTTTGCAGATTAAAATTATACAAGGTCTTACGATTGTCAGAGCCTAAGATAACGGTAATAAGTATGGATGTAAAAACACTATTGACCTATCTTAGATACTCTTTTTTATTCATTACAGCTTGATATTAAGCGTATATTTGCAGCTTATATGGCTTAAACATATTTCCTGCTATAACCTGTTCAGGTAGGTTATTAGCAGCATACCGATTTTTTCAACATAAATATTACATTTTTTTTATTAATTAATCCGCATCATTCCGGAATATAAACTTTTTATGTGTGAAAGAAATAAGGGTGTTAGTAAAATGAAATACAATGAATAATATTGGAATACTGATGACAGGTGTGTTAACAACAGCACAGCCGTCTCCCCATACTTTTCCGGATAAATTACCAGCTGAGCTAGACAAGGATATAGAGCAGTCAACACAAAACCAGTTAATTCATATATTTTCAAGTACTCAAATCACACCACCTGAATTTATACCGTCAGATGGGAGTGTATCTGTTATACCGTCTGCGATCAGCCGGAGGCTTTACGCTTCGCCTATCGCTCAAGATCCACTCGATAATGATTATATAGTTCAAAAAATTAAAAAAAGCCTTCACCTCCTTAAGCCTGAAAATCCTCAGACTAAAAGTGAAGACACTATTGCAGAGAGTTTTTACTACTCAAATACAGAACCAGAGTTTATGCCGATGTTGGAAGCAACAACAACAGGAGTCCTATCTCCCAAAGTTCTGTTAGCTTCCGCTTCTCTTAGCATACTCAAAACAAGAACCACTCTCGATTCTCACCAGCAGCTAATGTATGTTGATGGGGGGATACCTCAACAGCAAAGTCCCAGAACCATATCAGGTCAAGACCAAACAGGGGTGACAAGAATCGCAAGTTCGGCTAGTCCATCTCTACCAACTTTGAGTTTTGGTAACAGAGGTGATGCAGTCAGAGTATTGCAAAGGCTATTGCAGGCTAATGGCTATACTGTTCGAGTGGACGGAGTTTTTGGTGCTTTGACAGAGGCTGCTATCAAAGCCTTTCAAAACCAACGAAGTTTATCGACAGATGGAGTAGTTGGTCAAAGAACCTGGCGCGAGTTAGTTAGATAGTTAGGAGTGATGAGTTATGAGTTAAGAATTCAGAATTCAAGACTCAGAATTCAGAATTTAAATTAATTATTTAAAACTCCTAACTCCTAACTCCTAACTCCTAACTCCTAACTCCTAACTCCTTATTACCGATACTGATGTTGCTGTAGTAATTTTTGCGCCCTTGGTTTGTAAATTAAATAGAACAAAGCCTCAATATAGCGCAACAAATCCTCTCGATTTTCCTTGGAAGTAAAGTTCCAGAAGCCATAAATCCGCGCTAGCGATAACAGCTTGGTAGTATGAATTTTCCAAGTGTAGGTGCTGTAAACTCGGTCAATGGCTTTTTGAGAAATTTGATACCAATAATCGGGATTCTGTTCGCATTTGGTCATAAAATCCAGAATTTTTCCAGCCGTCTCATCTAAATTGGTTGGGTTGATGTAAAAGCCGTTGACTTTATTCTGAATAATTTCTAATGGCCCACCAAACTGCGTAGCAAAAGTAGGTAATCCGGAAATCATTGCTTCTAAAATTGTCAAACCAAACGCTTCAAATAAAGCAGGTTGGACAAAGATTCCCTGGTGGTCAGCGATGACTCGATAAACTTCTCCGGAGTCTGTTTTTGTTAAACGTACGCCCAACCAACGAATTTTTCCTTGCAGATTGTATTGCTCAATAATTCGGTAGAGTTTGATAATTTCTTCCCGTTCTTCGTTATCACCTGATTCTTCAACGCGCAATTTACCCGCTACTAAAATTAAGTTACAATGCTCTTGCAATTCTTTACTCTGACCATAACATTCAGCTAAACCTGTGAGGTTTTTGATCCGGTCAAGACGCGCCATCGAAAACAGAGGACGCTTGTTTGGATCATCAAGCTTACCAAAAATATGAGCCGGATTATCCTCAGTAAAGAGCATTTCTTCAATGCGTTGGCGATCGCTTTCTACTCGGTCTTGAGTGCGGGTGTAGGGGAAAAAGCAATTCTCGTTTACCCCTGGCGGTACAACGTTGAATTTAGGACTAAATAGTTCAATCCCATTCACCACATGATACAACTCTGGCATGGTGAAGCATTTGTAAGATTCGTACTGTCCCACACTATCCGGCGTCCCGACAATTTCTTGGTAGGTGCTGCTAATGATAAAATTCGCTGCATTCATCACCAACAAATCAGCGGTAAACTGAATCGAAAAATGATATTTATCTTCCAAATCTTGCCAGTAGAGGTTACTGAACAAGTATTTAGATTTTTCCAAAGCATGGGCAATAATGCAATGGGTGACATGCAAACGCCGTGCTAGTAAAAACGCCACCAAATTTCCATCAGAATAGTTACCAACAATTAAGTCAGGTCTACCTTGAAATTCTGCCAGTAGTTCTTTTTCCGCATCAATGGCGAAGGTTTCGAGATAAGGCCAAAACTCAAATCGAGAAATCCAGTTGTGTGTCATGTTGGGATTGAATTCCCGCAAAGGTACGCGCAAAATCCAGGCGTTTTCCGTACCATAGATTTTTTCTAGGCGTTGATTGCAAAGAGTACCATCACTATTGGGAATGAGGCGGGTGAGAATAATGACTTTCGGTTCTACATTTAGTCCTTCTAAACCAGCCAAAACAGCATCTTCTTGTAACTGCTTTTCTAAACCCTTGGCTTGGTCAAGTAGGTAGACAACTTGACCGCCAGTGTCAGGACGCCCTAAAACTCCCTCTTGTCCAAACCAACCGTGGGGAGATACTAAGACGATTCTAAAAATCATCGGTATACGCGAGATGAAGGCTTCTAGGGCTTGGGGGTCGGGTGAGTCAATTAACAAGTCGAGTATTTCCAGGGTTTCCAGGACGCGCGCGGCGGTGTTACCCCAACCTGGTTCAAAGCCCATCATTTGCAGGTCAAACCGGAATTCTTCGTAGGGTTGATCGCTGGGGCGATCGCTAACCAAGGCGATCGCTTTCTTGACTTGTTCGGAAAGATTCTGTTGGGACTTGATGCGATCGTTAATTAGCAGCTGAACACCGTTGTATTGATGCAGGCTGAGGAAAACAAACAAGCTTTCCAGCCATTGTTTGGCATCTTGGAAGAGTTTACTAGACAGGTAACGGTTGAGAAACTGTACTCCCTTACCAATATTTTTCGGATCGCGAATGATTGGCGAGTAATCATAAAAGGGACCAAAATCTAGTTCTAGGAGGTCGCCTTCGTTGGGATGAAATCTGTTGACCAAGCGATCGCGCAGATCCAAAAGTTCCTGCACTGTCATCGGCTCAACACTCAAATCTGCCGTCAACCGGTATACTTCTTGACTGGCAATTTTGGGGCGGATAATGAAACAAAAACTTGAGCTATCTCGAATTATTTCCTGAGTGTAGTAAATTAGTTTACAGAAGTGTGATGAAGTGTCATAGGTCTCAGGTTTCTGGTAGATAGAGCAAAATTTGTTATATTCATTCAGTATATCATTTCGCAGCCAGTATCTTTTTTCTTGTTGCACCAGATCGCTAATAAAGGAACGTAAATCATTTTTTTCTTCACTATCGAGAACTGCTTGAATTAAATCAGACATGAGTATCCTACCAGATGATTTGAAATTTTCGTTTTTGGAGCGAAGATTGAACTGAAAAATGGGAAAGTTAAGAGCTAGAGTTTTGAGTGCAAAAAGTCTTTATTTTAACACTCAAAACTGAAAGCTCAAAGCCTTTCCCTGTTTTCGTTCATTGCATCACACTTTTACGCTTATCCTATTACAGATGCTTTGTACACTAACTAAAGACGTACAATGTCCATTAGTTCGGCAAAATTGAACAATTAGAAAATTAGCAACTTTCCTAGGCTGTATTTTGGAAATGGGCTTGCACAAAAACTTTTATTTAATAACAGTGGCGTACTATAGCAGTCATATATGATTGTGAAATTCTAGCGTAGGTGGGGCTATGCCCACCAAACCTAGTAATGTAGGGCATAGCCCTACCTACTACGCTCATCATATTGTTCACAAATGATTTAGGATTGTGATTCTACCGCCGAATATCCCAGGTTATGAAAGTTAGTAACTTTTGTGAAATATAACTTCACTAAAATCATGCAATAAAAGTTAATTTATTGTAGATAAAAGTGCTACCTAATTAACAATAAATGAATTTAAATCAAGTTTATTGTAATACAAGTTCAAGGTTTTGTTTATCTATTTATAATTGCAGCATAGGTCATTAAAACAGGGTCGATTAATTATGGCTGAACATTCGCATCCAGCAACAGTTCAAGACCACAGCATAGGCAATATAATTATTATGTCTTTGTTGGTCTTGTGTGGATTGACTGTTATCTTTCTGTTGGGAATTTTTTAGTTAAAATTTAAGTATCTTGGATTTGCTCAACTCTTTTTTAAAACAGCAGCCTATCAATTTAAAAGAATAGGCTGCTGTTTCACATTTACTGACATCTTGCACCAGTTGCAATCAGCCGTGAAATAAATTTCCGGCTGTAGAGACTAGCAGGTGCAACGTCTCTACAAACCCATTTTAATGGGTTGAAACTCTTATCGAGTCGGTTTTTAACCGAATGCGCGCTTTAAGCCCGAAATTTATTTCAGGGCTTAGTTGGGAATGGTGAGCGTGGGACGTACAACTCGATATTATGGAACCGAACTGGAAATGTTCAAGCTTGAAGCGGAGGCTTAACATTCAAAACGGTATCCACCCATGAACTTTTATAGTCTGTGTCCGACACAACAGCAAGTAGCCCCTTACCTGGAGTAAGGTAAAGTATACTATAGCTAAAGAAAATAAGGGCGAACGATGGGACTCGAACCCACGAGTGGAGGAACCACAATCCTCTGCCTTAACCACTTGGCTACGCTCGCCATTTGTGTTTTTGATTATATCACTTCTCTGGTAAATTGATCCAGTTTTTTTCCAAGGAACGGACTAAGATTATTTGGAGTCTAAGGACTACAACAAATCAAAGTAAGAAAAATGAAATTTTTTACTATTATTACATATGTGGGAGTTGCAGGAGTAGTCGCCTTAGGAGTGGCAATGGCAAACACAAATCCCAGTCAGGCGGAATATGAAGAGTATGCAGTGCAACAGCTGACGGGATATCTCAAAACGAACGTTTGCAAGAAAACACCAAAACTATTAGAAAGTATCATCAAGTTTGATTGCCCGCAAATGGTAGATTCGGCTAATCCACAAATACGCGAAATCATTACAGAAAGTACGCAACAGCAGAATTTTATTATTTTTAGTATTTACCGTACAGATTTAAAAGTTAGCTCTTTGATACCTGGTTTGGGGCTAGATTCTTTCTTTTCTTCCATACCTGGTTATCAATTTGAGACGGTGGGAGCTTTTGACCAATTCTATACTTATAAGGCTGAACAACAGTAACAGAAGCGCCAAAAGAAGGTATAAAAGTTGCTGGGTTTTATTGTCAATATTTATACATACTTTGTCAGCCATTAATACTTATATTCACGTAGGGGCACGGCAATGCCGTGCCCCTACGAGTTATAGATAGTTTTAGTCCATTAAAATGGACTTCTGCTATGAGACTGGGACTTACAGTCCCAGGCGGACTTGGATAAACTCGCTAACTTCTGACATGAATATATTATTTTAATTTTAATTCAACACCAATAAAAACAAAATAAAGCTTTGGTTAGAAATAATTTAACAGTAAGTCTTACTTAGGGAGAAGGTAAAGGCTTGCTGTGATGTTTAAAATTTTTTATTAGTGTAAGAAATTTCCAGCTTATTTTAAGTAATTATGTTCAAACAAATTACTGAGAAAAAGATGGAATTAAACCTTGAAGAGAGGAAGTTGGCTAATGTTTTTTCATAAGAAAGAAACCATTCACGTTGTTGATGTTAAAGAAGCAAATCCTCGTTTCGCTCAACTACTTTTAGAGCAGTTTGGGGGTGCAACAGGTGAACTCACAGCAGCTTTGCAATACTGGACTCAATCTTTCCACTGCGAAAACCCCGGTATTCGCGATATGTTGCAAGATATCGCCATAGAAGAATTCGGTCATTTGGAAATGGTGGGTAAACTCATTGAAGCACACACCAAAAATGTAGACCAAACCGAAGCATATAAAAGTACTTTATTTGCTGTACGCGGTATCGGACCACACCTGTTAGATAGTCAGGGAAATGCTTGGAGTGCTAACTATGTGAATGAAGGTGGCGATGTAGTGCGCGATTTGCGGGCTGATATTGCTGCTGAAGCTGGCGCACGTCAAACTTACGAAGAATTGATTAAGTTAGCAACTGATGAAGGTACTAAAAATACACTCGTTCATCTGCTGACACGAGAAATTTCCCATACCCAAATGTTCATGAAGGCGCTGGATTCTTTAGGTAAATTAACTGATCCGTTCTTTGGTAATATCCAACCTGATAACACTGTAGATATTTACTACAACTTATCCACTGATGGTAAGGACGAACGTGGTCCTTGGAATTCAGAACCAACTTTCCGTTACATTGCTGACCCTGTTGCTGAAAAACAGTCCTAGTCAATAGTTAATAGTTAATGGTTAATGGTTAATGGTTAATAGTTCATGGCTATTAACTATTAACCATTAACCATTAACCAATATTTGATATTTGCTAAGATATTCTAATTATAAGTTTTGAGTTGCACTTTTGCTAATGCCATCTGCGTATTTACTGGTATCCCACGGAAGTCGAGATCCGCGCCCGGAAATTGCTATGCATCAACTGGCAAGTTTGGTATCCAATAAAGCGCAAGGTTATTTGAATGATATTACAACTGGCGCGATCGCTTCCCTGCAAAGGTGTGAAATTCAAGTCGGTATCGCGTATTTGGAATTAAATCCTGAACCTCTACATGAGCAAATTATCAAATTTTCTCGAATAGTTGCTGCTTCTGGATGTAATCAACTAAAAATTGTACCGTTATTTCTGCTGCCAGGAGTCCATGTTATGGAAGATATTCCCGCAGAGGTGGCACTAGCTAGGCAGGCTCTTGGTCAAGATTTCATGATAGAATTGCAACCATATTTAGGCAGCCATCCTGGTTTAGAAGGTTTGCTGGCACTGCAATTCGCACCAACAACAGCAACAGCAAGGATTCTTGTCGCACACGGTAGCCGTCGTCTGGGTTCTCTACGACCAGTGGAAGCTATGGCAAGGAGTTTAGGCGCTGTGGCTGCTTATTGGGCTGTACCTCCTAGTTTAGAATCAAGAGTGAGAGAGTTGGTTAATAGTGGGTACAGACAAATTGCAATTCTGCCATATTTTTTGTTTGCTGGTGGGATAACTGATGCGATCGCTCAGGTAACAAAACAGTTACAATTACAGTTTCCGGAGGTAAGTTTTCAGATGGCCGAACCTTTGGGAGCAAGTGCAGAGTTAGCTGATTTGATTTGGGATTTAATCAAGAAATGAACCGCCAAGACGCCAAGGAAGAGGGGAAGAAAGGTTTGGGGAAGGTTTATTTAGTTGGTGCAGGGCCGGGTGATCCGGGGTTGATGACGTTGAAGGGGAAGGGGTTGTTGGAATGTGCGGATGTAGTTGTTTATGATGCTTTGGTGAGTCCGGCTATTCTGGCGATGATTAATCCTTTGGCTGAGAAGATTGATGCTGGGAAGCGGCGAGGACGTCATTCGCTGATGCAGGAAGAAACGACGCATTTATTGATTGAGAAGGCGCAGGATAATGCGATCATAGTGCGGTTGAAGGGAGGCGATCCGTTTGTTTTTGGTCGCGGCGGTGAGGAAATGGAGGAGTTGGTTAAGGCGGGTGTCTCGGTGGAGGTAGTGCCAGGTATTACATCGGGAATTGCGGCTCCGGCTTATGCTGGTATTCCTTTGACGCATCGGTTGTATAGTTCATCGGTAACTTTTGTGACGGGGCATGAAGCGGCGGGTAAGTATCGACCGGCTGTGAATTGGAGTGCGATCGCTCATGGTTCAGAGACGATTGTAATTTATATGGGAATTCATAATTTGCCTTATATTGTGGAAGAGTTGGTAAAGGCGGGGTTGAGTGGAGAAACTCCGATTGCTTTGGTGCGTTGGGGTACGCGGGAGGATCAGGAAGAATTGATTGGTGAGTTGGGGACGATTGTAGAGGAAGTGGAAAAACGTGGGTTTGGTGCGCCTGCGATCGTTGTGATTGGTGCGGTGGTGAATATGCACAAGATTTTATCTGCTTGTCGTCCGTTGTAAAGACCGTAAATTTACTGAGTGATCGTGAGAAAATACTATTAACGATTGCCAGTTGGTAGTTAACAATTACGAGAGGAACTCTAAGATGAAGATTAGAGGCTGTCATGTTATGAAGGATAACCGCCTTTACTTAAGCAATATTAAGGAATGACGCAGCCATGTGAATTAAAATCATGGCAATTATCAAGTGCGTGGAAATCAACCACAGATGGACAACACTCTAAAGTTTTTCCTCTGTCTTCCCCCCTCTTGAGGGGGGAATGAGGGGGGTGGACACAGATGAGTTAAGTTATCTGTGTCCATCTGTGTCCATCTGTGGTTGTTATTACCGTAAAACTGGATTCTTGTAATAAATCTATTAGTAGGTATGCGCCTGGTGCGGTTAATTTACACTAACGCCGATGATACCCAATGCAGCAATTCGCTAGCACTCACCAATGGTACTACTTGACCATTATTTAGAATTGCACAATTGCTAAAGCCAGTGGGTAAAGATATATTACCTTCAACTTGGCAGTTTGCAACCTTCACCTCACCCCAGCAACGGTCAATTTGCACTGCTAATGACTGATTATCACTTTTAATGATTAAGACACTAGCAGCATCGATTTTTGCTGGAATTTCCAGAGTTGATGTTGTTGAGTGGAGACAATTAAATTGTAAGTAGCGTTCTAAGCGAATTAACTGCACTCTTGAGCCTTGCCAATGGAAAATTTCACTGTCAGCTATTAGCGAAATCTGCTCGTTATCAAGCAGACATATTTCTTCTACTACATCTGATGGAAATGCCAATAGCATTCTATTGCTTTCTACTAGCAACACTCGTACTTCTGAGGAGGTAAACAACGGTTGCGAGAAGGAATTTTGCAAGTTTTGAGCGGTTTTGTTCAGGAAAGAGTTAACTTGATTTGTATCTGTAAGGCTGAGTTCAATATCACTTGTGATTTCCTGAATCTTGAGAATTGCCTCCATTACTGTTTGCGATAGCAAACTTAATTCTTGACTATTGTCTGAATTATTTTTATGAATAAATCTATAAATATTTTCCCCTTCTGATTCTATTTGATTCCCAACTGATATTTTAGTTGCAAACTTGTCATAAGCAAGGCGTAGCTCATGATTTTCTCGCTCTAGCTTTTTCACGCGAAGGCTGAGATTGCGGATGAGTTTGTGTAAACGGTCTATTTGCATTTTCAGGCTATTGTTTTGGAGACTGAGTTCCTTAAAAGAATATTGGGTTTTCTCAATTTGATTGGCTGGAACTCGCGCTGTAATTTCTTGATTTTCTCTTTGGTGATTAGATCCAAATAACTTTTGTAATACTTCTAAAGATATAGCATTTTTCTCTGTAAAGTCCTCAGTATTTTTCGGTTTTTCTGGGTTGTTATATTTGACTTGAGCAGCATCAAACTTGAGGGAAATTTCTGTGGGTAAGCTATCAAGTTGATTTGTGAGTATCAAAGTTTGCGATCGCCGCCATGTTGGTAATGCCAATTTAGCAATTTCTACAACAGTTTCATCAGAAATAGCAGCATCGATATGTTGCATAATTGACTCACACAATCGGGTAAAAGTTGGTAATTTGAGTCTTTCTCCTAAACCACCAAACTGAGCCGCTATCATTGTCAATTCTGGTTTTATAACAGATTTATCGCCATTTTTCAATACAGATTCTAAACGTTGCAAACAATCTTCCACCTCTGTTTGAAAAATTAAGGGGATAATGTTTTGCAAGGTATCTGCTGGCGAAAAATTTGTCATGGAGTCATCAAATATTGGCTCACCCAAATGATTTTGCAGTTCTTCAAAAACTGGGTAACACAAAGTTGCTAACCATTCTTCGTCAACAACATAACCAACAGACAGTAATTCCACTATTTTACGTAACCAATCAACTCCAGATAAGAGTAAGTTGTGTAACTCAGTGTCAAGTACTAGAGAATTTATTCGTGTTTTGAAAATTTCTAATGAATCTTCCAAGCGTTGAGCAAAATCACTGAGAATGGGAAATCCCATTACGCTTGCGCCACCTTTTATATAATTAGTAGCTTTTAGGGCTAAATTGATATTTTGCGAAGAAATCTGATGATTAGATTGAAGTTCCAATAATACAGATTCCAGGGTATTCAAATTATCGTTAGCTTCTTCCAGAAACTGTATCTGGATTTCCAATTCCCTGTCTTGTAACATAGTTTAGATTATTTGTCACAGCATATTGACAGAATGTAGATTGTACCCTGGTAGTTGATGGCTAATAAGAAAGTACCAAATTATAGATTATGAATCATGAATAATTCTGTAATTTTAATTCCAAAATAGAAAATTTAGATTTTTGACGTAGGGGCTAGGGGCTAGGGATTAGGGGCTAGGGGTTAGAGGAAGAGATATTTTTATGAGTTTGTTGTGTACGAAGTATATGATGTCTCTTGTAAAAGTTTATTCTTAAAAAAATTAACCACAGATAAACACAGATGGACACAGATCATGTATCGTGTTCATCTGTGTTTATCTGTGTCCATCTGTGGTCTTAATTAACCATTATTCTGATTTTTGCAAAAAGTCTATTGGTCAATAACCAATGACCAATGACAAATGACAAATGACCAATGACAAATTTAACTGACTTTAAAGCTACCAACACTAGTTTGTAATTGTTGATAAATTTCTACCGTCCTGTGGAGAGAAGCAGAAACTTTACGAGAAGAAATGCTAGTTATTTCCGATACTTTAGCTATCTCTTTAAGAAAATAAATTACTTCTTTAGAAGATTGTACTTGAGATACTGTAGCGGCAGAAATTGACTGTACTAATTCGTCAATTTGGCGACAGACATAAAGCATTTGACTCAAACTATGTTTGCTATCTTCCACAAGACGAGTTACTTCCACTACCTGTGCTTGTTTTAATTCCATCGTCTTGACTGCTTCGCTAACTTCTAATTGAATATTGGCAACAATTCCATCTATTTCGTTGGTTGCTGTGGCATTTTCAACCGCCAGCGCGGCGACTTCTTCCGAAAAGGAGGCAAAATTTGGACTGTTTTCACCCGCACGTACTGCTTCAATACCAGCGTTGATGGCTAACAAATTAGTTTGCAAGGCTGTTTTGTTAATAAAGGAAGTCAGGCGAGAAATTTGTTGGGAATATTCACCAAGATGTTTGAGTTTTTTAGCGGTATCTGCCATTCCTTCGCGCACACTGAAAAGATTTTCTACAGTCAGATCCATTGTGGTGCTGCCAATTTCGGCGGTGGGAGAGGCTGTACGCGCCACTGCTGTGGCAAGTCTGGCATTTTTGGCTACGCCTTTAATTGAAAGCCGCATTTGGTCAACTGTATCAAGAGTACGGCTGATTTCCTGGGTTTGCTTGAATGCGTCAATTGCCAATTGACCGATCGCACCCGAATTTTCAGCGATCGCATTATTCAATTGACTAGCCGCAACTTTAACTTGAGTAACAACCTCCTGTAAAGATTCCATGATGGAGTTACAAAAATCAGTAATAGCACCTATCTCCCCGCTACTGACTTCTACACGCGCTGTCAAGTCGCCTCTTTTAAATGTGCCAATATTATCTAGTAGCTTAAGCAATTGCTGTTGCAGTTGTTCTGTTTGTTGACGTTGTTGCTGGGAAGCTTTTTCGCTTTCCTCTAAAAGATTAGCTCTTTCTAACGCCAGTCCCACCAATCTAGCGAATTGTTCAAATAAATCGATTTCCGCCTGCTGCCATACACGAGTTCTACTACACTGGTGAGCAATTAATAAACCCTGTAAATTCCCCCCCAACAAAATTGGCGCTTCCAAGTCGGCTTTGACTGCAAATGATTCCAGTTGCTGAATGTAAATCTCCTCTAAACCAGCTTGATAAATATTGTTAATCGCCAGCACATCCCCTTGGCGATATTTTTCTACGTAATTCTGCAAAGGTACTTGATGAAATTTTGTCTCCAAAGCGGCGGGTAAACCGTCCACTACTGATTCAGAAATAATACTTCCTTGACAGTTCTCGTCAAATTTACAGATGACAACTCTATCTACCTTTAAGGCTTTACGGACATCTTGAACTGCTAAATTATAGATATCTTGGGAATTGAGACTACCTGACAAGTGGATAGCAAAGTCCTTAAGTATCTGACTCACTTCAAGTAAACTCACTCGTTCTAAAGCCAATCCAACTTGAGGCGCTAATTGCCTTAAGAAATTAATTTCAAAAGGTTGCCAAACATGGGGGGCCCAGCAGTAATGAGCTATCAGAAAGCCGAAGATTTGGTTATCTTTGAGAATAGGCGTTGCCAAAACTGCCTTGACTTGCAGTTTTTCCATCATCTTAAGATATTCCGGTGCAAAGTCTGTCTCAAAAATGTTATTAGCAACTAAAATTCCACCCGTTGAATAGGCTTCCATAAATTGCTTAGCAATTGAGCAATCCTCAATCGTATCCCCTAAAGTCGCAGGTAAACCAGAAGCGATCGCCTCCGCAACCACTTGCCCTCTACCATGAGCATTAAAATGATAAATGGCTACTCGATGCGCTCCTAATGCTTGTCGCACTTCTGTGACTGTGGTATTAAACAAATCTTCACAGTTAAGTGATTGCCGAATTATTGTCGAGATGTTTGCAAACATCTTTAAGCGCTCGGCTTCTACTTTTTGCTTGCTCAGTAGGTCTTGCAGTTGGTCTGCCATGCGGTTAATACTGGCTCCCAAAGTAGCAAATTCATCCTCACCTTTCACAGCAATTCGCGTATCAAAATTACCTTTAGCTAATTTTTTCACCGCCATAGTCGCATTTTGAATTCGTAGCGTCAGACGGTTAGCCACAATTGCCGCGATCGCGCCTACTATTAAAGCTGTAACAACTGTTCCAATTGCCAATGTCAGTAATAATTGTCTCTGAGTCGCTAAAGCAATACCTTTATCTGTACTCAGAACTAATTTCCAGTTTAAATCTGGTAAACCTTCTCTTCTTTGCCAAGGAACATAAGTTATTAAATCTTCAGCATTACCCTTTTTATTAGCTAATAAGCGCGTAACAACTTGATTTTTTGTTTGCACTTCTTGCCAATCAGGAAAAACAGATTGAGCATTTTTGTTTAACTTACTCTTATCTGTAGCCAGAAAAATCCTTTCCCCAGCATCTAGCAGATGATATTCATCCTGAATTTCCGAAGACTTGTTGAATATCTGTGCCAAAGATTGCACGGGTATGACAGCCCGGATAATATAGATAGTCTCATCCGTAATACTATCCTTAACAGGAGCAGCCAAGTAAATTTGAGATTTTTCTACATTAGTTGTGGCGATCGGCTGACTAACATAAGGTTTATTACTTTTGAGTACAGCTTGAAAATAATCTTGGTTTTTTTGATTAGGAATTGCTTGTCCGGAAGTTTGTAAAAATACATTTCCATTTAAATCCAAAACAGCAATACTATCATATACTTGGTAAATATCCTTCCAATTATTGACTCGTGCTTGCTTATCTTGAGAATTAGAATTATTTCTCAAGTTGGGATTAGTAATAAAATTTTGACCGGCAAACAGTTGGATTTCTCCATAGCGAGTCAGCATAAAGCGCTGAATATTATCTGCCAAACTAAGGGCGCTATCTTGTTTAACATTACTAATTTCTTTTGTGAGGGATTGACTTATCAAATAATAGGTAAGCGTCCCAACTCCCAATATCGGTAGTGTAGAAATAGCAACGGTAAAGGCTATAGCTTTAGTGCGTAAACTAGTCTGTTTGAGCCATGAAATTACACTATTAATAGGATTATTTAGAGAGTATGTTTTGCGCTGAATTATAGTCTCTGTTTCAGATGAGGCTATAAATCTGTGTTTTGGCAAATTACTACTTATATTCTCGTTATCAACTCTATTAACCATTCAGCCATTCTCTCTGTTTTGAAAATAAATAAATTTTTTCCTCACGCAAAGCCGCCAAGACGAGCCAGCGCCGTGCGGGGGAAACCCCCGCAACGCGCTGGCTTGCCTTTGCGTGAGCTTAATTTACAAATATAGAAAGTTTGTTGTTGGTTGTTATTATCATCAACTACCAACAATTACAGCAATTATTCTGACAACTCAAATAGAATTGCTATTGTAATTTTAGAAAATAGAAGATTGCACTATAGCCTGTGGATCGAATACCAATAAAAATTCTTTTTCTTGCCAAACACATCCACGTAAATAGGGCAATAAGCTGGGTGAAATTTGTGAACCAGGAGATTTAATATCATCAGCAATTAACCGGATTGTACCTTTTACTTCTGGTACGACTAAGCCCAACAGTGCAGATTCGATGCGGATAATAATTACGTTGTACTGTCGCAGCTTATTATTTAGAGATTCTAAATTGAACATTTTTGGTAAATCAACAACCCAAATGATGCGGCTGCGCCAATTCGTTAATCCTAGTACACAGGCGGGCATATTTGGCATTGATGTGACAAATTCTATTGGCACAATCATCACTTCTTGTACGTAGCGTATTGAGAAAACAGCAGAAGTGAACTGATTAAGCTGAAATTTGAGATAGCCATCTCCCACAGGTTTTGGGGTTTGGTTTGTGAGGTATTCAATGTTTGGAATGTTCATAGCTTAACTTACCGCCACTGATGGGAACACACTCAGTATTTGTTTGCGGGCATAAAGTTTGGTTACATAAATATCACCACCTTGCTTATGTCCAAAAACTGTAAATCACAACAAGTAATATTTAATTCTAAATCTCCAGAATTAATCTGTATTTTGGTTATCATTCTTGCTTGTCGTGATAGCTAAATTAACTAATATGCTGAAAGACTATTTTGAGTAAATCTGCCTGTGTAAAAGGCTTACTCAAATAGCCTGATGCTTTTACAAGCTTTGCTTTGGCTTTATCGATTAAGCCAGTTCTACCTGTAATCATAATTACAGGTGTGTCTTTAAAATGAGAATGCTTACGCACTAAAGAACATAGTTCGTAACCATCCAAATTGGGCATCTCGATGTCTAGTAAAATTACGTCTGGTTTTAGGCGGATAATTTGCATTAAAGCTTTTAATGGATCGTTGATGCCAACAACTGAAAACATTTGGTCATCTAAAAATCTTTTAATGGCATTCACGACTACAGGACTGTCATCAATACAAAAGACTGTGTAATGTTTCTTCTCCGCAGTTGGTAAGGAAATTGATTGACGGTTATTATTGTTAGTACTAACAGGATATGGTAAAACATTGCCGCCGGTTGGTTTTGGCAATGGTTCTTGAGTTGGTATTGTAGATTTTGACTGAGTAGGAGATACAACTTGCAGATGCTGTTGAGAAGCTGACGAAGTTCTATGTCCCGGTTGCGAAGGCGATCGCTTTAGTGCAGTATCCACAGCAGCCGTTTCGCTGCCAGCATAATATTGATCAGATTTTCTACCCGGAATGGACGTGCTGCGCGATCGCTTTTGACAACGTTCGACTAGCAAGCGCACATCCAAACGACAAAACTTAGGCATTTCATCCAAAAAACTTTGGGGAGTAAATTCATAACTACCCTCTTTTAAGCGTAGGAATAACTCTAGGACTTCTAGTGCCAATTGTTCTATTAGTATTCCAGCTTGAGCAGGAGTAATATATTTTTGGTTAACTAACCAGCAAATAGCTAGATAATCTGGTAATGGTATTGCTTGATTTTCAATGCCAGTTTCAAATATTACCTGCAATTGCTCTTTAATTCCGCTGTGGAGAGTAGGTATTTTTTGACTCAAATGCTGTAAGTGTTTGTAGAGCAGTTCAAACATCTTATCTGCTTGACAGGCATAAACTAATTTTCCCTCCTCTATATAGATAGACCAGGAAGCTGAAGCTGTAAAAACTTGCAAACAACCAGTGGTAGATTTACTAGTTAATTTCTTGAGTAGAGATAGTGGCTGTAGTGCCTGATAAAAGCGGTATCGATTAATAGGGAGTATCTTCATGGCGCGGCTCTCTTTAAGAAATCAAGATTTACAAATGCAAGTGGTGTATCCTTGCTATTGCCAAAAGCAAAATGGCTAAATGTTGCCATGAAACTGCACTTATTTAACATTAGCTCAAGTGTTGACCCCGTACGCTCGTAATAATTGAATATCTAAAGATAATTTGAGGCGTGAGCTTGCTTATTGCTGCTCAAAAACGAACAGGAAGCTCCCAAACAGGAGATTAACACATCCTAAACGTCTAATTTTGAAGTTTTGGTAGCTCTGTAGCTTTTGTGCTTTGCTTTGGCTGTATCGCTCCTGATCGGAGTCAAGGTGGAATGGCAGATGATTTACGCACACAGAGTAAAGAAATTACCCAAGTGTTGAATAAGTAAGCGCACTTAGCAGCAAAGCTTAAGGCATTATCAAACATTTACAACCCACAATCAACAACTATGTTGTCATTTATCATTTGCTAATTGTCATTTGTATTTGTCATTTATCATTTGTGATTTGTCATTTGTCATTTGTCATGTCTCATTTATAACGACTTCAGTATTGTTAAAAGTTTGAACTCGCGTTATCTTTATTTCCACCTACCTAGTTAGTACTAACTAGTTGAGTACAAGATGCAACGGTTATTGACCCAAAATAAGCCAATTGATTCATAAGTAATGAAAACAGCCTAAGCATGTTTTTAACCTGATGTTCTGGATGAGTAGACACATTGAATAATTATGACTGCCCAATTCAATAGTTTCGACACAACTTAACACGTGTTATACATACCTCAATAATTGGAGTTTTAGTTAAATGGTTAGTGATTAGTAATAAATTTGCTAACACTATGATTACTATATTCTCACATAAAAAGATAAATAAACCATAAAAATGCTGTCAGTAATTAAAGAAAAAATAAAAAATCATTCTTAGTATATTCATGGCTTTTATAAGATTATTTTTAACTTTTATGTTTAGTTAACTATGCCTCAGTGTACTAAAATGCACAACTATAAGTAATTTTTTATATTTTTTCCGTTCCTGTTACCAATTCAAAAGATATTTTTATCAAAAATATGTTGCTTGTTCTGTGGGTTTAGATACATTTGCATCTCATAAACTGCCATATTGGTAGTTTTAAAAAGTCAAAAAATACTCTCTGTTCTTAGTATTTTTTTCGGGGTTTTTTTCACTAAACTTAAATTTGTAAATAGGCGCTAAGTCTTGTATCAAGGTTTTTACCAAGCCTAAACAGCGTTATCCTAGCTGCTCTTGTAACCAGAAAATGCTAAACTCATTCAGCTACAAATGTCGGTAACAATTAGAATCTTCAAGAGAAGGAAGACTGTATATTAATTAGTAGTAGCTAAAAATTAGCAAAAAAATAATAAGACATGATGCCAACATGCCAAAAATACTGAGCAGTTATGCACAGAGAGAAGGATTGCTTGATTGTTGCATTTCTATACGTACAGAGTTGGAACAAAATAAACAATGTATTTGAAGTAAGCATTTGAGAATGTGAAGTTATTTTCTAACTTGATCTAAGTGAGGTTCGTAGTTGCGCTGTCTTCGCGCAAGGGCGCAACTACGAACCATAACGTTACGTTCCTGATGCAATTCTGTACTAAGTTAGAAAATTTACGGATAGCGTGACGAAAACTATGTATTGATATAAGGAATTGTAAAAAATGATAGATGTCACCCATTTGTTTTGGTTAAATTATTTAGCTAGATGTTATCGATAGGCTTTGAGAAATTACAAAAATATTTGTTTTCTAAGACACAAAATGAAAGTATGCGTTACTCAAAGCTTGCACAAAGGAAACTGTAACTCGCAGCTTTTATATAAAATCCACCAAAACAGTTTTCACCTCCCTTTTTTCCTCCTGAAAAAGTGGAGATAAAAGGAAGGTAGTTCGTAAAAGTGGACTCACCTCAAACAGCTGCGAATTATATTCGCGGTTACGTGATGCAAAATGTGAAGCTCAGCAATTAAACATTTGTACATCCGAAGCAGCTAAAAACATTTCCTCTTATCCCAACAATAAAACTACAGGATTGAGTATGGCAATGGGCGCTATGCCAGCATTGCTTTCACCCCTCATCCGATATCGAAATGCCAACAATTGCTAACATTTCTTCCTGCAACACCGGAGGAAGTGTCGGCACTAATCCAGTCCACAGGTTGATACGGTCAAACCGTTATATCATTTTGGATGAGTGGATCGAGATGAATGACAGGGCTTTCAACCTCTCGTTAAAGTCTTGGTAAAAACCTTGCTGCATATTGCTGTTTTTACAATCCATCTGTCGTGAACACTTTTCCAAATGTTAGGAATGATACGCTTGTTAAACGCTGAATTAAAATTCGCGCTTCTTCTCAGACAATTAGCTAGAAGCTAACTAAAACAAGAGTTTTAACTTGTTTTAACTGATATATTGCACGCCTTTGCAACAACTAGGAGGCGGAGCCTCCAAACCCTCGTTACCAGGTTGAACCTGGTAACGAGAATAAGAGCCTCTGGCTCTTGTTGAAAATGGTGAGTAAGCGTGAGTCCGAGGCGGGTTTCCCGCGCCCTGGCAACTGGTGAGACCAGCGCTCTCCGGAGGGTTTCCCTCGTGCCGGCTCTGGTGAGACCAGTCCTGAAGAAAGGTTTCCTTTCGTAGGGAACTGGCGAACCCGAAGGGCTCTCCCATTGGGTGCAAGATGTAAGTTTTAACGGATTTGTCCCAGACGTGCCATGGCACGTCTCTACATAGCCAAGAAATTAATTTCTTGGCTAAAAGATTTCTTAACAAGTGTGCCATTCGTATTAGATAGGTTAACGCGACATCAATTAGATATCTTTTACATTGCCTATTTGCTACATACAAACACAATTGCTTTACTATAGTATCACGATGTCATTTTAACATGACAAGTGTTAACATAAAAGTGTTAAATCAATTTCATTCACTACATAGAATAAGTGACAAAAAAGCTAAACTACAAAAGCTACAAATTGATTCAACACAACTGTGACCGAAATTAAACTACAAGTAGAAGTACAGGGAGAACGCCTAGACCGCTACCTTGCCGAAAATTTACCAGACTTATCACGTTCCCGCATTCAGCAGTTAATTGAACAGGGTAACGTCCAACTCAACAGCAAAGTTTGCACATCCAAAAAGACAGCTGTAAAAGTGGGCGATCGCATTTGTGTAGAAATTCCCGCAGCCGAACCCCTCAAACTGCAAGCAGAAAATATCCCCCTAGACATCCTCTTTGAAGACGACCAATTACTAATTCTCAACAAACCGGCGGGGTTAGTCGTTCATCCCGCGCCCGGTCATCCCGATGGTACGTTGGTAAACGCCATCTTAGCTCATTGTCCCAACCTACCGGGTATTGGCGGAGTGCAGCGTCCGGGAATTGTTCACCGCCTGGATAAAGATACAACAGGTGCGATCGCGATCGCCAAAACTGAAATAGCCCATCAACACCTACAAGCACAACTTAAAGCTAAAACCGCACGGCGAGAATATCTTGGTGTCGTCTACGGTGCGACGAAAACTGAAAGTGGTACTGTTAACTTACCTATCGGTCGCCATCCAGTAGACCGCAAAAAAATGGCTGTCGTCCCTGAAGAACAAGGCGGACGACCAGCAGCCACCCACTGGCGAGTACTAGAACGCCTTGGTAACTATACATTAATGCACTTCCAACTAGAAACCGGACGTACCCATCAAATTCGCGTCCATAGCGCCCAAATGGGTCATCCTATCGTCGGCGACCCAATTTATAGTTCCGGTCGGTCTGTAGGTGTAAACTTACCAGGTCAAGCCCTCCACGCTTGGCGACTGCGGTTACAACATCCAGTGTCTGGAGAGTGGATCGAAGTCACAGCACCCCCTCCAGAAACCTTTACAACTCTGTTAGAAGTTCTACGACGGCGAGTCGCCATCTCTCGCTAGAGATAAAAACTAAGAAATTTTTTAGCTTTTTCTTCATTCATCTTTACATAAAGTTACACAAACTTTAGTATAAAAGCTCTTGTCAATCCGGGAAATATCTGCTTTAAGGTACAACGCTTCCGGTAAATTTTCAGGTTTACAATTTAAGTATTTTGACTTACTAGAAAACACGATAAAAAAGTGACATAAACTACAGATTTTTTTGATGGCATAATCTTTGAGAACACAGGGTCAACTCTTCTCCTATCAGAAGAACATAAATTATCTGTGATTTTTATTACTATCTGTATTTTGTCAGAATTTCATGAAGTTAAATAAATAAAAGTATGTAAATGTAAACATTGAATTTAATCAAGATGACTCAAAGCTTGAGTAGGCAATAGATTTAGTGGAATCAGCTAGACTTTTACACTTGTTAAATAAAGTTCACAATAAAAGACCACAAGCAATATATAAAATACGAAAAAGGTTTGAAAGTAATTAGCAAATACCAAGCCGACAAAAAGGCTTTTTAAAGCTACTTATTTGCACGTATTGACAATATTTTGATGTGCAATAGTTGCCAGATTTTGTATTGCCTATTTGTTGGATTTAAATAATTGCTTTTGACCTATAAAAAGCTGCAATGAAATCGAGGAGAAAAGAAAAAATGCTTGACGCTTTTTCCAGAGTAGTTGAACAAGCTGATAGAAAAGGTTCTTACCTAAGCGACGACGAAATCAACGGTCTCCAGTCAGTAGTTTCTGACAGCAACAAGCGCTTAGATGTAGTTAACCGACTCACCAGCAACGCTTCCTCCATTGTGGCGAATGCTTATCGTGCATTGGTCGCAGAACGTCCGCAAGTATTTAATCCTGGCGGTGCTTGCTTCCACCATCGCAACCAAGCTGCATGTATCCGCGATTTAGGATTTATTCTCCGTTATGTCACCTATTCCGTACTTGCAGGCGACTCCAGCTCTATGGACGATCGCTGCTTGAATGGATTGCGTGAAACCTATCAAGCTCTTGGTACTCCTGGTGATGCAGTAGCTTCCGGAATTCAAAAAATGAAAGAAGCTGCGATCCAAATTGCTAACGATCCCAATGGAATTACCAAAGGTGATTGCAGTCAATTAATGTCTGAAGTAGCTAGCTATTTTGACCGTGCTGCTTCGGCTGTTGTTTAATTTGTGATTTGTCATTTGTCATTTGTCATTTGTCATTTGTCATTGACATCATCGTTAGTAGAGATTTTTTGCAAGGCATTTTTTAGTAATTAGTTGACAAGTTTCGGAGATTAAGCAAATTATGAAAACCCCATTGACTGAAGCAATTTCAGCCGCCGACGTTCGCGGTTCTTACCTGAGCAACACCGAAATGCAAGCAGTTTTTGGTCGTTTCAACCGCGCTCGCGCCGGTTTGGATGCAGCCAAAGCATTCACTCAAAATGGTAAGAAATGGGCGGAAGCAGCAGCCAATCACGTTTATCAAAAATTCCCCTACACCACCCAAATGCAAGGGCCTCAATACGCTTCCACCCCAGAAGGAAAAGCTAAGTGCGTACGCGATATTGACCACTACCTACGTACTATCAGCTATTGCTGCGTAGTCGGTGGTACTGGTCCCTTGGATGAATACGTAGTTGCAGGTTTAAAAGAATTTAACAACGCTCTTGGCTTATCTCCTAGCTGGTACATTGCTGCTTTGGAATTTGTCCGTGACAATCATGGTTTAAGCGGCGACGTTGCAGGCGAAGCTAATATCTACATCAACTATGCAATTAACGCGTTGAGCTAAATAACTCACACGAATATCCTTTGTCCTTTGTTAATGGCTAATGGCTAATGGCTAATCGAGACTGGTTAGTGGTTAGTAGTTAGTAGTTAGTGGTTAGTAGTTAATGGTTAATGGTTAATGGTTAATGGTTAATGGTTAATGGTTGATAGCCATGAAACATGAACTATGAACTATGAGCCATGAGCCATGAACAACCAACAACCAACAACTATCAACTATCGACTAACAAGAGTGCAATTAGCAATTAGAAATTAGCCATTCATCATGTTTAAGTAACTGAGTGTAAATAAACATATTTACGAGAAAGGTTAATAATTATTAATTTGTTGTTATTCGTTAATGGTTCATTGCTATTAACCATTAACCATTAACTATTAACTATTAACCACGAATATGTTTATTTATCCCAACACACTTTAGAAAAAGGAGTGATTGTCAAAATGACTACTTCAGTTGCAGAACGCCTAGCAATTAGAGATGACATAGGCAAAAAAGTTGAACTGCGCCCAAATTGGAGCGAAGATGAGTTACAACTAGTATTTCGGGCTGCTTACGAACAAGTTTTTGGGCGTCAAGGAGTATATGCTAGCGATAAATTTACCAGTGCCGAAGCTTTGTTGCGTAACGGTAAAATTAGCGTCAAACAATTTGTAGAGATTTTAGCCAGATCCGAATTTTACAAGGAATGCTTTTTTTACAACAACTCTCAAGTACGGTTCATTGAATTAAATTACAAGCATTTATTAGGACGCGCACCCTACGACCAATCAGAAATTGCATATCACGTAGACCTCTACGCCTCTAGTGGTTACGACGCCGAAATTGAATCTTACATTTACAGCGCAGAATATGACAATGCTTTCGGTAATTATGTTGTTCCTTATTACCGTGGTTTTCAGTCAATTCCTGGCATGAAAACGGTAGGATATAATCGTATCTTCGAGCTTTATCGCGGTAGAGCAAATAGCGATAACGCGCAATTTGGTGGTAAAAATTCACGCCTGCGCTCGAAAGTTTCGAGGAACATGGCAAATATGATTGTGCCACCAACATCGCCATTAAGTAGTTTTGCATCGATCGCACCAACCTTAATAAGTTCTCCTGCAATGGGAGATACTCGCATGTTCATCGTCGAAGCGATCGCAGGTGGATTAAACACCAAAGTCGCCGTACGTCGTAGCAGACAAGTTTACACCGTACCCTTTGACCGACTCTCAGCCACATACCAAGAAGTTCACAAACGTGGCGGTAGGATAGTCAAGATTACCCCAGCCTCCTAGAAGAGGAGGGGCATTGGGCATGGGGCATTGGGAATTGGGAATTGGGAATTGGGAATTGGGCATTGGGCATTGGCTTTCTTACCATTGCCCGATGCCCCTTGCCCGATGCCCCCTGCGCGATGCCCCTTGCCCGATGACGCCAGTCGCCTCAACGGGGGAAACCCCCGCACGGCGCTGGCTCCCCGATGCCCAATTCCCAATTCTCACGTTTTACAAAATTAATACCAATTTAAAAAATGATTGCAACAGATAGGTTTACATAATCCATACCCAGAAAGGGTTCCTCAATCACGCCACTTGCTACAACGCTCTTAACCCGCAAGGGCGCAGTGGCTCCAAAATCTAAAATCCAAAATCCAAAATGATATGACTGCTGCTTATTCTGCTGAACCAATTCTGACAAAAGAAGCAGCGATCGCGGCGCTAGAGGGCGAAGATAATCAAATCCGCTACTACGCTGCTTGGTGGTTGGGAAAACATCAGGTGCAAGCTGGTTGTGCGGCGCTGTGCGAAGCCTTGTTTGATGAACGCTATCGCATCCCATCTGGAGGTTATCCCCTGCGTCGTCAAGCAGCAAGGGCGTTAGGACAAATCAAAAATCCTCAAGCAGTACCGGCGTTAATTGCAGCCTTGGGATGCGAGGATTTAGGTTTGCGAGAAGCAGTAATTCAGGCTTTAGCAGCTATTGGCGACAAGCAGGCTGTTGACCCTTTACTGAATCTCCTGCAATCTAGTCAAGAGCAACCACTAGAAGCCCTGATTGAAGCCCTAGCCACTCTGAAAGTGTGGTCAGTCCGTCCCCAAATAGAGGCTTTTCTCAATCATCCTTCCGAGCGGGTGCAATGTGCAGCGGCGCGGTATTTGTTTCTTTTGACTCAGGAACCTCAGTACATAGAACGTATTGTCAAAAATCTTAACCATGACAATATGTATTTACGCTGGGCTGCCATATTTGATTTGGGAGCCGTTGGGCATCGTCAAGCAATAGATGCGATTCTCGCAGCGCCGGTTCCTAACAGTTTAAAGCTGTTAAATTTGAAACGCATTCTCGAAGCTTTATTAGATAGCGATCGCTCTGACAAAGAAACAACCCAATTATTGTTCAAAGCCATTGATGATTTGTTAATTCAGCTTTAATGGGGGATTGTTGGTAGTTCATGGTTAATGGTTCATGGTTAATAGTTAATGGTTCATAGTTAATGGTTCATAGTTCATGGTTCATGGTGAGCCAGCGCGGACCAGACCAGTCCCCCCACAAAGGCGGTTCCCGTCACCAAGCGCGAAGCTTGCCGCGAAGGCGGCGTTGGGGAACTGGCTTTCCCGTTGGGCGAACCCGGAGGGTTCATGGCTATTAACCATTAACCATTAACCATTAACCATTAACCATTAACCCAATCCCTTTTTTATGTCTGCAATACTTAACTAAATTTAACAACAATGAAATCACTGAAATTTGCAGATACAGAGCAACTGATTTTGCAACTCAACAACGCCTCATCACCAACAGATGCTATCTCTGCGATCGCTGCCATCTCTGCTAGTGAAATTACGGAGACGGCAGCGATTTCTGCTTTAATCAAAGCCTTTAGCCATCACCATTCCTTGGTATCTACAACGGCAGTTGAAGCTTTGGTCAAGTTAGCACCTGCAACCGTAGAACCACTGATTTCTGCCTTCCGTACTTCTTGCGATCAGGGCTTGCAAGCCCATATCATTCAAGCTTTAGCCCGAATAGGCGACCCAAGAGCAACTGATTTGCTAGGGGAGGTTGTTGGTACAGAAGTAGCCAATCACTGTCAGGGAAACGTCCGCCGCATTGCTGCACGGGGACTGGGGAAGATTGGTAGTACAGCCGATGATCCAGAAATTATCCGTCGTACTCTAGAAAAGCTGATTTGGGCGTTACTTACCCCCGAAGATTGGGGACTGCGTTACGCGGCGGTGGTTTCTTTACAAGAAATTGCCACGCCAGAGGCTTATACAGCCTTACAGGCGGCGTTAAATCAAGAAACGGATCAAGTTGTGCGATCGCGCACTGAAACAGCCTTAGAAGTCATTTTGCCGCAAAATAGCGTTTAGTCTATGGAGTGGGCATTGGGCATCGGGCATGGGGCATGGGGCATTGGGCAAGGGGCATGGAGCATTGGGCATCGGGCATTGAGCATTGGGAATTGGGAATTAGAGTACTGATTTTTCTATCCTCATTGCCCGATGCCCTTTGCCCTTTGCCCTTTGCCCTTTACCCTTTACCCTTTGCCCGATGCCCAATGCCCAATCCCCAATGCCCAATCCCCAATGCCCCCACCCCCCATTTTTCCTTTCCCAAATCTTCACTACAGGGATAATTTTCCGAAGATAGCAGTAATAAATAGAATTTTTTTGTTACAAATTCTTTACATATCGGTCTTTATCTATAAAACTCATGTAGAACTTCAATAGGTTGTCTTATATAGGTTTTGCTAAATATAAAAAAAATCTAAACTAAGAAAAGTTGCATCATTACTCGCTTATTTACTAAGTTTTGTAACGAAAAAAATAGCTAACTCTCAGTTACAGACCTTGTATGTAAAGGATTTGAGGGTTTTCTTATTGGTACATCTTATTTATTCACAATTTGTAACAGATAATGCCCCTATAGCGTTGTATAAACATAAGCTGGAGGGGTTAAATAGCAGGCAAAACTTAAACGAGGCAATCAGTTTGTAAAGTTTGCAAGTTTCTCATAAAAATCACCCCAGTTTCTCATTTTTCTTGTTAATTTTTTTAAAGCAAGAAAATCTGAGAAGATAAAGAGAAACACTCTGATAGAGAGTCTGTTGTTTACCAGTCCAAAATTGATAAAACATAGCCAGTTTTAATCAAGACAGCACTCAACTAAGGAATTAGGAGAATCTTCCATGTTAGACGCATTTGCCAAGGTGGTTTCTCAAGCCGACTCCAGAGGAGAGTTTTTGAGCAACGAGCAACTAGATGCTCTGACCAATATGGTTAAGGACGGTAACAAGCGCCTGGATACCGTTAACCGCATTACCAGCAACGCTTCCACCATCGTTACCAACGCTGCTCGTGCTTTGTTTGAAGAGCAGCCTCAATTGATTGCTCCTGGCGGTAACGCTTACACCAACCGTCGCATGGCTGCTTGCCTCCGCGACATGGAAATCATCTTGCGTTATGTCACCTACGCTATTCTCGCAGGTGATGCCAGCGTCCTCGATGACCGTTGCTTGAACGGCTTGCGTGAAACCTACCAAGCTTTGGGTACTCCCGGTTCTTCCGTAGCAGTTGGCGTTCAGAAAATGAAGGAAACTGCTGTTAGCATCGCTAACGATCCCAACGGAATCACCAAGGGAGATTGCAGCGCTTTAATGTCTGAAGTTGCTAGCTACTTTGATCGCGCTGCTGCTGCCGTTGCTTAATTTAAAACAAAACTAAGAAAAAGCCCAGAACCTAAAAATAGGTAACTAGGCAAAAAGTTACAAAACGATAAGGAGATTCTACACCATGAAAACACCAATTACCGAAGCGATCGCAGCTGCTGATACCCAAGGTCGTTTTCTGAGCAACACCGAATTGCAAGCTGTTAACGGTCGCTTCGAGCGTGCTGCTGCTAGCATGGAAGCTGCTCGTGCTTTGACTTCCAACGCTCAGCGCTTGATTGATGGTGCAGCACAAGCTGTATATCAGAAGTACCCCTACACCACCCAAATGAGCGGTCCTCAGTACGCTGCTGATTCCCGTGGTAAATCCAAGTGCGCTCGTGACATCGGTCACTACCTGCGGATGGTAACTTACTGCTTAGTTGCTGGTGGTACCGGCCCAATGGATGAGTACCTAATTGCTGGTTTGGATGAAATCAACCGCTCTTTCGATTTGTCTCCCAGCTGGTACGTAGAAGCTTTGAAATACATCAAAGGCAACCACGGTTTATCTGGTCAAGCTGCTAACGAAGCCAACACCTACATTGATTACGCAATCAACGCTCTTAGCTAGATAGCGTAATGCCCGGAGAGGGGTGCAGCTGTATGGAATTACCTAGCAGTTGAATCTCGCTCCGGGCATAGTTTTATCTGGGGATTGATAAAAAATGCTTATCAAACACGCACGATGATATGTAGCGTGTGAAAGGGGGAAATAAAAATGGCAATCACAGCAGCAGCATCTAGGCTGGGAACAGAAGCATTTAGCGACACAGCTAGAGTAGAATTACGCCCCTACGCCAGCAAAGAAGACGTAGAAGCAGTAATTCGCGCCGTTTATCGGCAAGTTTTGGGTAATGACTACATCATGGCATCAGAGCGCCTGGTAAGTGCAGAATCACTTCTGCGGGATGGAAACTTGACAGTGCGGGAGTTTGTGCGTAGCGTTGCCAAGTCAGAACTCTACAAAAAGAAATTTTTCTATAACAATTTCCAAACCCGGTTTATCGAACTCAACAGCAAACATTTGTTGGGTCGCGCTCCCTATGATGAGTCGGAAGTGATTTATCACTTAGACTTATATCATGAGCAAGGGTATGACGCCGAAATAGATTCCTACATTGATTCGACCGAATACCTGAACAACTTCGGCGATAATATTGTTCCCTACTATCGTGGTTTTGAGATCCAAACCGGACAAAAAACCGCTGGCTTTACCCGCATGTTCCGTTTATACCGGGGTTATGCCAACAGCGATCGCTCTCAGGTAGAAGGCAACAAAACCCGCCTAGCCCGTGAACTAGCAACCAATAGCACTTCCTCAATCGTCGGGCCATCTGGTAGCAATGCTAACTGGAGTTACCGTGCAAGCGCGGACGTAACACCCAGAAAAAATATGGGTAATGCCGTTGGTGAAAGCGATCGCACTTATCGCATCGAAGTAACCGGACAGCGCAATCCCGGCTTCCCGAAAGTGCGTCGCAGCAGTTACGCTGTAGTAGTACCCTACGAACGGCTTTCGGACAAAATTCAGCAAATCGTTCGCCAAGGCGGAAAAATCGTTAGCGTCACCCCAGCGTAACAACGTGAAGAGTTAGGAGTGAGGAGTTATGAGTTAAGAATTATGAGTCATGAGTTATGAGTTATGGGTTGAAGAAAATATAAATTCTTAACTGCATAATTCTTAACTCCTAATTCTTAACTCCTAACTCCGCGCCTCCTAACTCCTAACGTTGCCTAAAAGCAAATTTTACAGAAGAGGTTAACAAGGATGTTCGGTCAAACTACAGTTGGTGCAAATGGCATTTCCAGCGCAAGCAGCCGGATGTTTCGTTACGAAGTCGTAGGTTTGCGGCAAAACGACGAAAATGATAAGAATAACTACGACATTCGCCGCAGTGGTAGCGTATTCATAACCGTCCCCTACGACCGCATGAACGAAGAAATGCGGCGGATTACCCGTATGGGCGGTAGAATCATCAAAATAGAGTCTTTGGCGTCAGCGGAACAAAATTAACGCTTTGGCAATGATAGAAACGAGTGCGGAAGAATTTTCACAAGAAAACGCGCCGCCACTGACAAAAGAGCAGGCGATCGCCAACCTGCAATCACCAGATTTAAGTCTCCGCTACTATGCCGCTTGGTGGCTAGGTAAGTTTCGTGTAAGTGATCCAGCTGCTGTAGATGCATTAATTGCGGCGTTAGAGGACGAAGCCGACAGAACAGAAATGGGAGGCTATCCTTTGCGACGCAATGCAGCTAGAGCGTTAGGAAAATTGGGCAACCGCAAAGCCGTACCAGGCTTAATCAAAAGCTTGGAATGCTCAGATTTCTACGTGCGCGAAGCTGCTGCTGTGTCTCTAGCAATGCTAGGAGATATTACAGCAGCCCCAGCACTGATACGGTTACTAGATGGGGGTGTAGCAGCAGCCGTAGAAGTACCGGGACGCCCTCATTTAACCCAGCCTTATGAAGCGGTAATAGAAGCCTTGGGAGCAATTAATGCAACTGAGGCTATTTCCCTTATTCAACCCTTCCTTGAGCATCCAGTACCACGGGTACAGTGCGCCGCAGCCAGAGCCATGTACCAACTGACACAAGATGCGTCCTACGGACAGCGTTTAGTGAAAATGTTGGACAGCAACGATTTGAAACTGCGTCGCGTTGTCTTAGGGGACTTGGGTGCTATAGGGTATTTACCAGCAGCAGACGCGATCGCAAAAGCCAAAGTAGAAAATAGCTTCAAACTGATCGCCCTCAAAGGCTTATTAGAACATCAACTCCAAAAAGAGTTAGATGCACCCTCCCTTTCAGATGAAGCCATCCAGGTAATGAATCAAATGGATTTGCTGTTGTAGTCATTGGTCATTTGTCCTTTGTCATTAGTCATTTGTCATTTGTCTTTACTTAATGACCAATGACCAATGATTAATGACCAATGACCAATGACCAATGACTAATGACTAATGACCAATGACTAACACCCAACAATTAATTCGCGCCGTCGCGCAAGCAGACTCATCAGCGCGAATGATAACCGCAGTGCAAAAATTGGCAGCTGCAAAAGATGAAGCGGCAATTCCTACCTTAATAGCCGTGTTTGGTTATAACAACCCAACAGCAGCAGTAGCAGCAGTAGCCGGACTGACGGAGTTGGGAGAAATAGCAGTACCGCAGTTGCTAGCACAAATCGATGATTATAACTATGGCGCACGGGCTTACTCAATTCGAGCCTTAGCCGCGATCGCAGATCCCCGCGCCTTAGACATATTGTTAGCATCAGCTGCTAGCGACTTTGCCCCCAGCGTTCGCCGTGCTGCTGCAAAAGGATTGGGAAACTTACACTGGCACAAGCTGGAAATTTCAGAACGGCAAACAGCCCAAGCAAAAGCATTGGAAACCCTGTTGTTCATTTCCCAAGACACAGATTGGTCAATTCGTTACGCTGCTGTTGTTGGTTTGCAAGCCCTAGCCAATATACCTGATTTACAACAGCCAATCCAAGCGAGATTTACAGAAATGCTCGCTATTGATACCGAGAACGCTATCCGCGCTCGCGTACAGCTAGCTCAAAAAGAGGGAGTAGGGGCGCTTGGGCTAGGGACTAGGGACTAGGGACTAGGGATTAGGGACTAGGGATTAGAAGATTAATAAACCATTTTTTATAGTACTAGCCTCTAACCCCTAACCCAAGCGCCTCTAACCCAAGCGCCTCTAACCCAAGCGCCCCTAGCCCAAGCGCCCCTAACCCAAGCGCCCCTAGCCCCTAACCCAAGCGCCCCTAGCCCCTAGCCAATACATAAAAAAAGGTAAAAGTCAAGATGCCTATACCATTACTTGAATCGACTCCAGTCACGCAAAATCAGCGTGTTGAAGGTTATGAAGTACCTAGCGAAGACACGCCGATAAATTATCGATTAACAGACGCTATTTCCGATACAGATATTGACGCCATTATTTGGGCATCCTATCGGCAAATCTTCAGCGAACACCTGATTTTAGAAAAATATCGCCAACCCTTCCTAGAATCGCAATTGCGGAATCGGGCAATTACCGTTCGGGATTTTATCAGAGGATTGGGCAAAACTGATGTTTACCGCGATGAAGTAGCGCAAACCAACTCCAACTACCGTTTAGTAGACATTAGCTTCAAGCGGTTTTTAGGACGCGCTACCTACGGTAAAGATGAGCAAATTTCTTGGTCAATTGTAATTGCGACTAAGGGTCTACATGGTTTTATCGATGCTTTAGTAGACAGTGACGAGTATCGCCAGAACTTTGGTGATGACATCGTACCTTTCCAGCGTCGCCGCTTCAAAGACCGTCCCTTTAACCTGGTAAATCCCCGCTACGCTGACTACTGGCGCAATCGAGAACTTGCACGTTCCTTAGAAGGTCGGAACTACTACAAAGTAGTGCGATCGGGAGAATCAGTAGACCGAGGAGTACGTCAAGCAATACCTTACAACTTCCTGTCAATGGCTGCGAGTATCGCGCCAGGTGGAATGAATTACCAGCGTACAGCAGATAGTGCAAGAACTTTCATCTCTTCCACGTCGATTCCTGACATGACTCGCGAATCTGCTACCCCACCTCCAACCGTGAAACCCACATTAGTTGCTTTGCCTTATCGTTACATACCTGGCAACAAAACAACTTAATTTAGTTAATGGTTAATAGTTAATGGTTAATGGTTAATAGTTCATAGAAAAAACCATGAACCATGAACCATGAACCATGAACAACCAACAACAGGAGAACAAATTTAACAATGTCAATTCCTCTACTAGAATATAAACCCAGTTCTCAAAACCAGCGTGTTGCTGGTTACGAAGTACCTAGCGAAGATACTCCTAGAATTTATCGCTTGGAAGACTCTCCTACTGATAGCGAAATCCAAGAATTAATTTGGGCTGCGTATCGGCAAATATTCAGCGAACACGAAAACCTCAAATTTTACCGCCAGCAAAATTTAGAATCTCAGTTGAAGAATCGGGCAATTACTGTACGCGACTTCATGCGAGGTCTGGCAAAATCAGAAGCTTACCGTCGCTTAGTGGTAGAGACAAATTCTAACTACCGCGTTGTAGAAATTTGCCTCAAACGGCTTTTAGGTCGTGCGCCTTACAATAAAGATGAAGAAATTGCTTGGTCAATCAAAATTGCCACACTAGGTTTTGGTGGTTTTGTTGATGCTTTGGTAGATAGCGAAGAGTATCAAACCAACTTTGGTGATAACACTGTTCCCTATCAACGCCGTCGCTTTAAAGACAGACCCTTTAACTTGGTAACACCCCGTTACGGCAATTACTGGCGCGATAAACAAGAAACTGAGCGCTATAAGTGGGGTGATATTAATAACTTCTTGGATATGGCCAAGTCAATTCAGGTTAAGACAGTTAGCTACACACCTGTTAGCACTGCTAATATCTCTATTCCCAACACAACAAAAGATACAAAACCGGAAGGTATTCCCGTATCCATTAGTCCAAGCGCTAGTTTTCCATTAGGCTAAACTAATTTGAGATTTTAGATTTTAGATTTTAAATTGGGGTTATTACCCTTAATCCAAAATCCAAAATCCAAAATCCAAAATCCAAGAGACCGATTTTATCAATTGGTGGTTGCAGCTAATAATAATTACCGTCTGGTGGAAATTTGCCTGAAGCGGTTTTTAGGTCGCACTCCTTAGAGGATGTCTGAGAAGTATGGTTTTAAACCAATTAATCTTAGATCCCCCTA
>JBHYDF010000007.1:29122-98447 GCA_051861145.1 Nostocaceae cyanobacterium | reverse complement strand
TCATAGTTCATAGTTCATGGTTCATAGTTCATGGTTCATAGTTCATAGTTCATAGTTCATCGCCATTAACCATTAACCATTAACCATTAACCATTAACCATTAACCATTAACCATTAACCATCAACCATTAACCATTAACCAGCAAAATTCGCAACTGCTAGCTACACAGGCTATATTGCAGATAATTAGTCATTAGGAAAAACAACCTGTGTTTCCCCTCTACGACGAAAATCCGACGCGAATTACCCCATATTTTACCTATGGGTTGATTGGGATGAACGTTTTAGTTTTTCTTCATGAAGTGAGTCTGCCAAGTGCCCAACTAGAGCTATTTTTACAGCAATATGCTGTAGTGCCGCAACAATTAACCGCCAACTTCGCTAGCGAATGGGTAACGTTATTTACGTCACAATTTTTACACGGTGGTTGGTGGCACTTAATCTCGAATATGGTGTTTCTGTGGGTATTTGGCAACAATATAGAAGACCGCTTGGGCCATATCAAATATCTAATTTTTTATTTAGCTTGCGGTGCTTTGGCTGCCTTATGTCAGTGGTTTATCGGTATGAATTCTGCTATTCCTTCCTTGGGGGCAAGTGGTGCTATTTCTGGGGTTCTTGGTGCGTATATCATCCGTTTTCCCCATACCAGAGTCGTTACCTTAGCTTTCTTAGGTTTTTTCGTCACCACTTTCAGAATTCCAGCAATGATACTGATCGGTTTTTTCTTTGTCCAGAATATAATATCTGGTCTTGCCGACTTGCAAGCTGCTGCCAATATGAGTGTAGAAACGGGGGGAGTTGCCTATTGGGCACACATCGGCGGTTTTGTCTTTGGAGTCATACTTGCTCCCTTATTTGGGTTGTTTAGACAAGGTGACTAGCGCTGCTTTGCACAAGTCATAAAATTTTAGATTTTGGATTTTGGATTTTGGATTAGACTTCTTGCAAAAGTCCTAATTCTACTCTCTCTGCGACTCTGCGCCTCTGCGTGAGACATAAAAATATTGATGCAAGAGCAGTTACTAGGAGCATCTTTTTAGGAACATTTTGGAACTTTTCCATACATTTGTGCGACGATAAATAAAGATGTGAAGCTTTTGCTCCGTCTTTGACACAAGCAGACTTTAACTACGAAAGTTATAAATTGCTTGCACGGGATACAAACATATGCTACGGCGAGTTGTTACTGGAAGCCCGGTGTCTGAAATTAAAAAATTAGAGCCTTGAAGCTTGCTTTGAGGCGTTGCTGGATACGCCTGCATTCAATTCGTTGGATGTTGTTATACTCAGGATTGCTAAGATGTCTATGATGTCTGTAGTTGTTCGGGTTAAAAGTATCAGTCCAAAATCAAAAACCCGGTTTCTACAAAAAACCGGGTTTTTATGTTTGAGTTAAGCCTAATAATTGCTTGTGATTGAATTGAGAAACTGCCTATTCCCAAGGCTTTGGCAATCCAAAATTCAAAATCCAGAATCCAAAATGGTATAATTAGCCATCGGATTGCTCTTACGAGACAGTTGGTTGAGTGGTGACGTATTTGAGCAGACCTTCACAAGCATCGACAAGTAAATCGATTACCTGATTAAATCCTTCAGAACCGCCATAGTAGGGATCTGGAACTTCCTTGAGAGTATGCCTGGAGCAAAAGTCACACATTAAGCGCACTTTATAATGATATTGCCCAGTTGGATCGAGAGAGAGGATATCCTCGTAATTTTCTCGATCCATCGCCAAAATTAAATCAAAGTCCTGAAAGTCTGACTTTTGAAACTGGCGGGCGCGACCGCGCAATTTAATTCCCAGCTTTTGATTAGCCGCAACACTCATGCGGCGGTCGGGGGGACTACCGATGTGATAGCTAGATGTGCCAGCAGAGTCGCAGATAATGCGATCGCGAAGCGTCTCCCTAGGAGATTCGCTTAACCCGTCCTGCTCAATCAGATAATTCATGATATTCTCTGCCGAAGGCGAACGGCAGATATTCCCCAGGCAAACAAACAAAAGTTTGTAAGGCATAGATATTCCTTGTCCTTTGTCATTTGTCATTTGTCATTTGTCCTTTGTCCTTTGTCATTTGTCCTTTGTCCTTTGTCATTTGTACAAAGCGGTCGGACCAATGACCAATGACCAATGACCAATGACTAATGACCAATGACCAATGACCAATGACCAATGACTATTTACTGAAATCCAGGAAGTTCCAATCCGCTGGTTAATTCTTCCATGCGATCGCGCATTGTTGCTGTGGATTTGTTATAGGCGTCTTTCATCGCCGCAGTCACCAAATCAGAAAGAACCTCTGCACCTTCAGTAAGGGCATCTGGGGAAATTTCCACCCGCTTAGGTTCTTGGTTTCCACTGACAATTACCTTGACCATACCACCGCCAGCTTCGCCGAGAATTTCCATTTGCTCCAATTCTTCTTGGAGTCGCTTTGCGCCTTCTTGGACTTGCTGTGCTTTCTTAAAGGCATCAGCCAGTTCTTTCATTTTTCCCAGGCCGAAGCCAAATCCCTGTCCTTTTCCGGTCATAATTAATTATCCACCTGTGCTTTGAGTAACTAGTCAAAATTAACAAATTCAACAAATTTCATTATAGATGCGGTGGGCTACCTGCCTATTTTTACTCCTAAGTCATCTACCTTGTTAAGTATTCCATCAATATTACCAAAGCTAGTCATCTTCGGGATGAAGTATCAGCTATGTAGTCATCAAACATCATATTCTTCGTTCTTTCTTCTTCCTTCACACATGCTTGCTGTACTGTGGGAAGATTATGGATGGGTTACGCCCAGTTAAGAATTTGATGCTGCGTTTCTTGCCATCTCATGTTCAACTTATTAAAATCTCGATTGAAGAATACCCTCTTTACGCTGCTGTTGGTAACACTATTTTTAGGGATAACTACAGCTGGGTGGACTCCTTCCAGTAGCGCCGGACTACCAGCTGGGAATGCAATTACTGACGGCAAAGCTCTTTTGCGGTACGCACTCCCCATAGATAATAAACCAGTGCGGGAACTGCAAGCCAGTTTAGAAGACATTTCCAATCAATTGCGGGCAAATCGACGTTGGGGTGCTATCTCTAAAGACCTCAGCAAAGCATCGCGGATACTTAACGATCCTGCCAAAATTTTAGCCAGTGTACCAGAAGAACGCAAAAGTCAAGCCGAAACTTTGATTTCTGAAATCAAATCAGGGGTGAATGACTTGCAAGAAGTGGCTAAAAATAAAGACAAAGAACAAATCAGTGAAAAACGAACCAATCTTCTCAATCTTGTTGGTGAACTGGAAGAATTAATGGTACAGGGATTTCCCTTTGAAGTACCAGCAGAATACAGTAATTTACCACAATTGAAAGGTCGTGCCACGGTGGAAATGAAAACCACTAAAGGCACTGTTACTCTCGTTGTGGATGGTTATAACGCCCCTGTCACTGCTGGAAACTTTGTTGATTTGGTGCAACGGGGTTTTTATAATGGTTTAGAATTCACCCGTTCTGAAGAATCCTACGTTTTGCAAACCGGCGATCCACCAGGAAAGGATTTTGGTTTTATTGATCCAAAAACGGGTAAATACCGCGCTATTCCTTTGGAATTTATCGTTGAAGGTGATAAAGAACCTACCTACGGCGTTACTTTAGAACAAGCCGGACGTTATACTGAGTTACCAGTTTTGCCTTTCTCTGCTTATGGTGCATTAGCGATGGCTCGTCCTGAAAATGATAACAATGGCGGTTCTTCGCAATTTTTCTTCTTCCTGTTTGAACCAGAACTCACTCCAGCCGGACGCAACTTGTTAGATGGACGTTACAGCGTTTTTGGCTATGTCACTGAAGGTAAAGAAGTTTTACAGGAACTAAAAGCAGGTGACAAAATTGAATCTGCCAAAGTTATTAAAGGGGCAGAGAATTTAGTAGAGCCAGAGAATGCGTAAGTAGTTAATGGTTAATGGTTAATGGTTAATGGTTAATGGTTAATGGTTAATGGTTAATAGCTATGAACTATGAACCATTAACCATGAACAATCAACTCCTAACCAATATTACCTGCGGCAAATACCTGCTCAGTTGCGATCGCTAATTCTGAAAAAGTCCGCGATACAATTTTCTGGCTATTGGTAAAAACTGTTTCTTCATACAGTCCTTCTTCTAGTAACAATACGGAAATTTTCGCCTCTAGGGGGTCTACAATCCAATACTCTGCTACTTCCAACGCTGCATATTCAGAACGCTTGTAGCGATAGTCCCGCTTTACCGACTCTGGGCTAACTATTTCTACAATCAACTGCGGGGGCGTCTGAAATACTGCTGATGTATTCATCAATTCCCTTGCTTGCTCTAGTGTCACCACACACAGGTCAGTTAATCTGGATTTATTTCTACCTGTTCTGACTCCAGCTTCTCGCAAGCAAAGCCACTGCAAAGCCAATCGCTTAATTTCTGCATCCAGCAATTGTTCCAGCAATTTAGCAATCAGGAAATGTTGAATTGTAGGTGGATTCATTAGTTCTAACTTGCCATCCACCAATTCATAATGAAAACCAGTACCATCATCGTAAGTTAAATATTCCTCAAACGTGAGGTTAGTTGCTGCTGTAGTGACCATCTCAACAGATTCTTAGACGGTAAACTTATAGTAACTTACGCCTAATGTGGATTAGAAGCTGAAACCTTGCATTTTTGTTGTAGAGACGCGAAATTTCGCGTCTCTACAGCGCACAGAATCATTGATATATCGTTAGTTTTCATAATTCACATCAGACGTAACTTGTAAATTACGCAGCCATGTGAATTAAAACGGCAGGCAAAATCAGATTTAGAAATCTACCACAGATAGACAACAAATAAAATTATTTCCTTATCTTCCCCCCGAAACGGGGGGATAGAGGGGGGTGGACACAGATGATTATCTATCTGTGTCTATCTGTGTCCATCTGTGGTTGCTTTACCAAAAACAACTGGGTTATTGCCAATCCGAGGTTAACAAAGAGCTTTCTCTCTTGAATTAACATTAAACGTAAATTAAATTATTAAAAATTTGTACAATGCCAAATAAATACTGTGAACAGTGAATTATCTTCTCTACTAGTTCAAGATATTGGCGAACAAGGACTATTAAAAATATTGCAAGCCTTTTGTCCCTCAGAAATTATCGGCGATGATGCGGCGGTAATTTCTACAGAACCGGAGCAATCTTTGGTTATCACAACCGATGTGCTAGTTGATAATGTTCACTTCAGTGAAATTACGACTTCGCTAGAAGATGTTGGTTGGCGAGGTGCTGCTGTGAATTTGTCAGATTTGGCGGCAATGGGTGCTTCTCCATTAGGAATTACCGTTGGGCTGGGACTTCCTGGTAATGTCCCTGTAAATTGGGTAGAAAGATTATATCAGGGAATGACTCAATGCTTGCAAAAATATAATACTGCAATTGTGGGTGGTGATGTAGTGCGATCGCCTGTTATTACCCTTGCCATTACAGCTTTTGGTCAAGTTTACCCCCATCGTACTATCCGCCGCGATCAAGCCCAAGTAGGATACGCAATTGTCGTTACTGGGGTTCATGGTGCTTCCCGTGCTGGCTTAGAATTGCTCTTGCATCCTGAAAAAGGAGAAAACCTCAGTGATGACGAAAAACAAGCTTTAATTCGCGCTCATCAGCGTCCTCAACCCCGACTCGATATCTTACCACCCCTCTGGCAAATTTTAGAATCTCACTCCCCACTCCCCATTGCCCCTAATCCCCTTCAGGGGGCCCGAGTTCCCCACTCCCCACTCCCCATCGCCGGAATGGACAGCAGCGACGGCTTAGCTGATGCTGTACTGCAAATCTGCCGTGCAAGTGGTGTTGGTGCTATTGTTGAACGTACGCAAATACCAATACCAAAGATTTTTGAACATTGGTTGACAAAAGAACAAATACTTGAATATGCCCTCTACGGTGGCGAAGATTTTGAATTAGTATTGTGCTTGCCAAAAGAGCTAGCTCATGCTTTAGTGCAACAGCTAGAAGGCGCAACTATTGTAGGAACAATTACACAAGAAAAAACTGTTATTTTGCATGACCAAAACCAAGAATTCCCCGACCAAATTTTAAGCCTTAGCCGGGGATTTCAGCACTTCAAAAGTGAGGAGTGAGGAGTGAGGAGTTAGGAGTGAGGAGTTAGGAGTGAGGAGTTAGGAGTTAGGAGTGAGGAGTTAAGAGTTAGGAGTTAGAAGTTAATAACTCTTCACTTTTCACTCTTAATTCCTAACTCTTCCTTTCACTCTTAAATTCCTAACTCCTAACTCCTAACTCCTAACTCCTAACTCTTATTTCGTCCATTTTTCGCCTACTAATTCTGCCAAGTCGAGAACGCGTTGGCTGTAACCCCATTCATTGTCATACCAAGCCATGACTTTAACCATGTCACCACCCATGACCATTGTCAAGTTGGCGTCAATAATGGAAGAGGCATCGGTACCTTGATAGTCGGAGGATACCAGGGGTAGTTCACTGTAGTCTAAAATGCCCTTCAGAGAGCCTTCAGAGGCATCTCTAAGCGCATGGTTGACTTCTTCAGCAATTGTGGGTCTCTCGACCTGTACAACGAAATCTACCATGGAAACGTTGGGGGTAGGTACGCGCAATGCTACACCGTTTAGTTTGCCTTTCAGGTCTGGTAGTACCAATGCTACTGCTTTTGCTGCACCCGTGGAGGTGGGAACGATGTTAATAGCCGCTGCACGCGCACGCCGTACATCCCGGTGAGAAGCGTCTAACAAGCGCTGGTCGCCTGTGTAGCTGTGGGTGGTAGTCATTGTGCCTTTGATGATGCCGAATTTCTCGTGCAGTACCTTGGCAATGGGAGCTAAGCAGTTGGTGGTACAACTAGCATTACTAACAACTTGGTATTTGTCGTGGTCGTAGTCGTTATGATTTACGCCGATCACAAAAGTACCTACATTACCACCTTTACCAGGAGCGGTAATCAAAATTTTCTTCGCACCAGCCTTGGCGTGCTTTAACGCTCCTTCTTCGCTGGTAAAGACACCTGTAGCTTCGATAATTAGGTCGATTTCCCAATCTTTCCAAGGCAAGTTTTCTGGGTTGCGATCAGATACGCATTTAACGGTCTTGCCGTTCACGATGATAGAGTTATCATCGGCTGAAATGTCAACATCCTTTAACTTCCCTAGCATCGAATCATATTTCAGCAAGTGAGCGTTGGTTCTCGGGTCTGAAGTGTCATTGATAGCAACAACGTCAAGATTGCTATTCTCTCTACCCAACCAGCAGCGCATAAAATTACGACCGATGCGCCCAAATCCGTTGATTGCAACTCTAATCACAGCGTCTTGCCCTCTGTATATATGCCTAAAACAATGCTATGTTGACCCCGATCATATCGCAAAGGGGGGAGTATTTATAACTATAAAACGTTAGATCCCAAAAAAAAAATAATTTTTTTTATCATGCACTATCTGTGTAGAGGTTGTGATCGGCAATATACGCCCTTACAGCCTCTGGAACTAAGTAGCGAATGGATTTGCGATCGCCACATAAGTTACGAATCAGACTTGACGAAAGTCCAACTAAAGGGATATGCATTAATTGCCACTGTATGTTAATGGACTGCTTTGCTAGTTGTTGTTCTACTTGCTTGCAGATTAACTCGCTTTGAGCTATAAAGTCACAACACCCAAATCGAGGTGCAATTAACCAATCGCATAATTGTGCTAATTCCTGTACGCGATACCAGCGAGGCAAACTTTGGAATGTATCCAAACCCACTATCCAATACCAATGAGTATTGGGATAAAAAGCAAATAACTCAATCATGGTATCGATCGCATAGGAAGTTCCTGATCGCTTTTCTTCAACCAGTGAGACTGCGAACGCTGGGTTGTCTGCGATCGCTTGTTGTAACATGGCTACGCGATGTTGAAATGAAGCCGCTTTTTTATGAGGAGGATTGCACGATGGCACCCAAATAATCTGTTCAAGAGGTACTTGATACAAAGTTGTTTCAGCAACTATTAGGTGTCCCAAATGAACAGGGTCAAAAGTGCCGCCGAAAATTCCTATTTTCCGCATCCACTCTTATGTTTGGCTAAATTCAATTTGGTTGTAGTTTAATCACCAATGTACTATTTTAGCTAATTTCAGCAAATACGAAAATATGTATTTGGAAATACACCTATTTATTTCCCGAAGATGCAGAAATTTGCAGAATAAACATATTATTAGTTCATGGAGATAAAAACCACCAATAAGGTTAAAATCATTTTCAACCAGCAAAATCAGAATACAAAAATTTACTCAAGATTAAACATGAAAAATATACAGAGGTAGTATCGGTAAAAAACCAATTCCTGTTATGATACGCGTGTCATTTGTGAGTATTGTGTGGTGTGGTTTTAGAGGAGTAATCAATGACAAATTCCGTAGACTTTAGCGGCAAACCTTTTCATTTTATTGGTATCGGTGGTATCGGTATGTCAGCCTTGGCATACGTACTTGCAAAGCGTCAATTGCTAGTATCTGGTTCGGATCTTCGTCCCAATCAGATTACCCGCAAGTTGGAAGATATCGGCGTTCATATTTTTGATAAACAACAACCAAACAATTTGGAATTCTTTCGTCCAAATACACAGACAAATGGCATAGGATTAAATACTCAAGAAAAATTACCTAAAGCAGAATTGACAAAATTGCCGCAAGTTATTTGTTCAACTGCGATAAACACAAATAATTCGGAATACAAAGCAGCACTAGAATTAGGCTGTCCAATATTCCATCGTTCGGATGTATTAGCAGCTTTAATTGCTGAGTATCACAGCATAGCCGTAGCCGGAACTCACGGCAAAACCACCACCAGTAGCATGATTGGCTATATGCTACTCGAAGCAGGTCTAGACCCGACTATAATAGTAGGTGGCGAAGTCAATGCTTGGGAAGGCAATGCTCGAGTGGGAGAAAGTCGCTACTTGGTGGCGGAAGCAGATGAATCAGATGGTTCTCTGGTTAAACATGCTCCGGAAATTGGTATTATTACCAATATTGAATTAGACCATCCCGACCACTACGAGAATTTAGAAGAAGTAGTGGAGACATTCCAGACCTTTGCCAAAGGTTGTAAAACCTTGGTAGGTAGTATTGATTGTGCAACAGTGCGCGATCGCCTTAAACCAACTATTAGTTACAGCTTATATCCCGAATCTGGTGCTGACTACACCGTAACCAATATAGATTATCGAGCCGATGGCACCACAGCTTTAGTTTGGGAGCAAGGCAAAGCTTTAGGTGTGTTAAAGTTGCGTTTACTCAGTCGTCACAACCTCAGCAATGCTCTTGCAGCAGTGGCAGTTGGTCGAGTTTTAGGATTAGAATTTGGAGAAATAGCCAAAGGTCTTGCCACTTTTGAAGGTGCAAGACGCCGTTTTGAATTCCGGGGTGAAGTTGATGGTATCACCTTTATTGATGACTATGCTCATCATCCCAGCGAAATTCGTGCTACTCTAGCTGCTGCACGCTTGCAAGCACGACCAGAGCAAAGAGTAGTTGCCATATTCCAACCCCATCGCTATAGCCGAACCTTGGCATTTTTAGAAGAGTTTGCGGAATCGTTTACCCACGCTGATGTAGTTATACTTACTGACATTTATAGTGCAGGTGAGCCAAACTTAGGACAGGTTAGCGGTGAACAACTAGCAGCTGAAGTTGCTAAGCATCACCACCTGGTGAACTATCAGCCAACTTCAGATGCAGTGTCCGATTTCTTGCTGCAAACACTGCGTCCGGGAGACATGGCGCTGTTTCTGGGAGCTGGGAATTTGAATCAGGTGATTCCGGAAGTAATTGCAACACTTCGCCAGCCAGCTACAGCCACATCCTAAAGGGACATACTTGCATAAAATGCGATTTTTCGCAACTTCCCCAGGATGCTTCTTCTGACTGGTATAGTGTCAGTCTTGCAACGGTTTCATTGTCTTCGGTAATGCCGTATTGATGCGGCAAGTCAATGTCAAAATTAAACTCATCCCTGTAAATATGACAATTTCCCAGGCAGCTGTCAATGTCTGCAACTTTTCTGACTTAACTGCAAGTAAACAAGCAAATACTAATTCCCAAGGAAAGGAAATCTGCCTAAGCGGTACTGACGGCGTGATTAAAGCACAAGTTCCCCTCTCAGCATATACTTCCTATAGAGTAGGCGGGCCGGCAGAATGGTATGTTGCTCCACGCAACTTAGAAGTATTGCACGCTAGTATTGTGTATGCGAAAGAGCAAGGATTACCAGTTACAATACTGGGAGCAGGCTCTAACTTGCTGGTGAGCGATCGCGGTATTCCAGGCTTAGTCATCGCTACCCGGCATCTGCGCCACTCTTATTTTGACCCAGAAACGGGACAAGCCACCCTTGCTGCTGGAGAATCAATTCCAGCTTTAGCATGGGCAGCAGCAGAACTTGGCTGGCAAGGCTTAGAATGGTCTGTGGGTATTCCTGGAACCGTTGGCGGTGCAGTAGTGATGAATGCAGGCGCACACAATAGTTGTATCGCAGATATCTTAGTGAGCGCCCAGGTACTTTTACCTAACGGAACGCTGCAAACACTCACCCGTGAAGAATTGGGTTACAGCTATCGTACTTCTTTGTTGCAAGGAAGCGAGTCTCCTGCCTCGCAAAGCGAGGAGCTTTCGCTAACGGAGAGGCTTTGCCAACGCATTGTTACCCAAGCTACATTCCAACTGCAACCAGGAGCCGATCCAGCCCAAGTAATCGCAACTACCAGGCAGCACAAACAACACCGACTGTCAACACAACCTTACGACAAACCAAGTTGTGGTAGCGTTTTCCGCAACCCCAAACCTCATGCCGCAGGTTGGTTAATTGAACAAAGCGGCTTAAAAGGTTTCCAAATTGGCAATGCGCAAGTAGCACAACGCCACGCTAATTTTATTGTAAACTGTGGTGGCGCTAGTGCTTGGGATATTTTTAATCTCATCCATCACGTTCAAAACAGGGTGCAAGAACGGTGGTCAATTCTGTTAGAACCAGAAGTCAAAATGTTGGGAGAATTTTCTCTCGCTTGTTAATACTTGCGATTAAACAATTTCAGTAAGCGTCAGCCTGAAGCTGGCGCTTCAGTTTTGGGAAGGTGAGAAAAAATTTTTGCGAATTGCCTCATCAATTGCACAGTATTGTTTTCTTTTCCTTTGACCTTTAACTCATAAATAATCATGGCATTCACTTGCCACTACTTTTTTATTAAGCCAGCAATATTAGCATAACCTTAGTGACTCTAATCAATGGTCGGCGGTGATTTAAATCACTGCATCGTACTACATCTTTGGTAAGTTTGCGTGCCTCGCTTCGCGAGGAGCTATGCGCTAAAAGCCGCACGCTGATGCCATCCGGCACGCACTCGCGTTCGCGAACGCTAACATGGTAGGGTGCAGGAGGCATAGACCCGAAGTTTTATATTTTCCATGCTATCTAGATAATGGTTAATGACACTTGCATCAAAATTTTTGATAAACAAAATAAACAAACAGTATTGACAAGAAGCATCCTTCAACGCTATATATTCTACTGGTGGAATAAATATTATTCCATTAGCTGTTCCCGAATTAAAAACTAGAGTTTAACTTTCTAGAGATCCGTTTTTGCGTTTTATTAGGCAAAAGATAAGCGGTGAAATACACTTTCATATAAAAATAAAGAGGCACTATAATGTCTGGGGTGCAAATCCGCATAATAAAACAGCTTGCTTTAGTAAGTAACACTTCTGTGAGTAACACTTCTGTGAGCATAAGTTCCAGAGGTTTTGGAATCAAAAAAGAAAATTTTTTGAAAATATAGAGATAATACAATACCCCCGCCATAGTTGCCCAAAAAAACCTATACATCAAAATTTAGTTTGAGTAGGTGATAATATGGTATGGGCTACTAAAATATCAAAATCAACCATCAAATCAGGACAAATACAATCAAAAACCTGCTTTGGGATTTAATACATTGCCTCATGTGCGAATGGCACTAAGTTAAGACACAGCCCTTGCCCTGACTGGTTCCCAGCCTCCAGGCTGGGAACCAATCCACGCCCTGGCTCCGCCGACCGAGGCTTGACGAGAGGCAAAGCCTCTCGAAATACATTCCCAGCCCAGAGCCTGGGAACGAGGCAACACAAGACTTTGGGCTTATCTTAGTGCCATTGCCTCATGTGCAATTTGCAACTACGATTAACGTCCCAACTTTCTAGCTACAAGGGAAAAAGAGCAATATTTACAGTCTTTTCCTTCTAAGAAAAGGATAGGGGCAGAAGTATAAAAAAAGTTGCGTATAGCCTTAGAACCTTAGTAATTAACTACCGTAAAAGCTTTTTGTTTTACTTTTTCTTCTTTTGCGTTTTAGGTATCCCAAAGCAAGTTGAATCAAACATACCTAAAATTTCTCTGTTTCTCTCAGTCAAGACAAACATATAAAGCTTGACAGTCAGCAAAGCCTTCTTGAAAGCTTTGGAAATCCTTGCAATTTAAATTACTATTCCTAGGGCACTTTTGCGTGTCCGTAGGAGCAGCATTTTCACATTTTCTTTATTTTTTCAAAAATACCATTACTAAATCAAAAATGCAAATTCTTCAAAGTGAGTAAAGCTTAGCATTAGCAAGATAGGAAAAGAAAAAATGTTGCTATTGCTACTCATCTTTTGCATGGGAATAAGCTGAGTTAGCCTTGTTTGAGCGTGAAAAATCAAGAGGATAAAGTTTGCAGATGCTGAAATGTGGTGTTATACGGAGTATGTTTGGAAACTTATTTCTATATCTTCTCACCATGCCTTTGAAACCCCTCTCCCAACTTTGGGAGAGGGGGAATGGTGAGAATTGCAACAACAGCTAAATTAGTAGGACTTTGAATCGTGCATCCAGCACGTTCAAGTTAGCTTGCAAAATTCTGTCTTGAAGACAAGGATTTAATTTATGTCAGTAATCATTGGAACACCGGGTAACAATACCCTCAATGGTACCCCAGAGAACGATACGATTGACGGTCTCGGTGGTAGTGATACGATTAGAGGCTTCGCAAAAGATGACAGCCTCGTAGGTGGAGCCGGTGCCGACTGGATTTATGGTGGCGACGATAAGGACACCCTATTTGGTGGAAACGGTCTCGACAGACTATTTGGGGAAGGAAGCGAAGACTTACTGTATGGTGATGCTGGTAATGACATCCTCAATGGTGGGGACGAGAAGGACACCATATATGGCGGAGACGGTGCCGACAGACTATTTGGGGATGCAGGCGAAGACTCACTGTATGGTGAAGCTGGTGCTGACACCCTCTATGGTGGGTCGAGTGCTACTGATGTCCTTGATGGCAAAGACCTCCTCGATGGTGGCCCTGGCAATGACTTGATTTTTGGTGGCTTCGAGGATACTCTGTTGGGCGGAGATGGTAATGACACTCTGACAATTGAGAATAACCCTGATGGTAAGAGCGCTGTCAACGGTGAGGCAGGCGATGACTCGCTAGTTGGTAGCAACAGCCTTACTGAAGGCGATACCCTTGAGGGCGGATCTGGCAATGACTTCCTGAATGGATTAGCTGGTAATGACGTTCTTGAAGGTGATGACACCTTGGGTGCGCCTGGTGCTGACACCCTCGTGGGCGGAGATGGCAATGACAGTCTCTTTGGGGATGCTGACAGCTTAAGCGCTGGTGCCAATGATTCCCTCGTTGGTGGAGCAGGCGATGACGTTCTCTATGGCTATGGTGGTGATGACATCCTCCAGGGCGGAGACGGTGTTGACACCTTAGATGGCGGAGATGGCAACGACATCCTCGATGGCGGTCTTGGCTCTAGTACGCTTTTGGGCGGCGCTGGCTTAGAAACCATCACTGGTGGCACTGAAGCTGACTTGATTGATGGTGGAGAAGACAATGACTCCCTCTTCGGTGCAGGTGGCGATGACACCATCTTGGGGGGAGGCGGCAATGACACCCTCAATGGTCAAGCTGGCAATGACTCCGTTGATGGCGGTATCGGCGTTGATAGAGTCTTGGGGGGACCTGGAAATGACACCCTCTCTGGCGGAGAAGACCTTGAAGACCAAGCTGCAGCCGACACGCTGATTGGCGGTGACGGCAGTGACGTATTTGTGTTGACACTGGTAGGAATAGAGCCACCAGATCCAGGCGATCCAGTACCACCCAATCCTGGTGACATCATCCAAGGCTTCCAGGATGGTGTAGACTTCTTCGAGTTTGATCTAGCCTTTGAAACACTAACGATCACTGGCAGTGGTAATAATACTTTGATCAAACTTACCGAAACTGATGAACTGATAGCCACCGTACTGAACGTAAATTCTAGCCTCATTACAGAGGCAGACTTTGTTGTTTAGAAAGAAACGTGTACATTCGGGGTAAACCGAACGCACACGCTTGACAACCTGCCCTAGCAGCAACTAGGGCGTTATCGAACAACTGTTTGCGCAATTGTCCATTTCCATCTTACCTCTGCTGATCCTAAGCTGGGATCAGTACGAGGTAAGATTCAAAACGTCATGCGAATTTTATTTTTACACCCGAATTTCCCTGCTCAGTTCCGTCATGTAGCTGCTGCTCTCGCCAAAGACAAAAATCACCAGGTCGTTTTCGGCACTACTCGTCGTGAAGGCAGCCTGAGCGGTGTATACAAAAGCATTTATAGCCCTAGCCGAGAAGCTCGACCAGAAACCCATCACTACGTTCGACCACTAGAAAATGCAGTTCTTCAAGGTCAAGCTGTTTATCGTCTGGCAGAGCAATTGAAAAGTCGGGGGTTTGTCCCAGATGTAGTCTACGGTCATTCTGGTTGGGGTCCGACCTTATTTGTCAAAGATATTTTTCCAAAGGCCAAATTACTGTGCTATTTTGAGTGGTTTTATCACGCTCATGGCTCGGATGCCGACTTCGACCCCAGCGAACCGCTCAACGCCAATGATGAAGCTCGCATTCGCATTAAAAATTCTCCGATTTTGCAGGATCTATATAGTTGCGATCGCGGTCTTTCTCCTACCTATTGGCAGCGCCAGCAATTTCCACTGGAGTATCACAGTAAAATTACTGTACTTCATGATGGTATTGATACAGAATTTTTCTGCCCCAAACCAGGGGCAAAGTTGGTTATCCCACGCATCAATCTAGACCTTTCTCACGCGGAAGAAATCGTCACTTATGTGGCACGAGGTATGGAACCTTACCGGGGTTTTCCGCAATTTATAGAAACAGTTGCCTTACTTCAGGAACGACGACCCCAGTGCCATGTAGTGATTGTCGGAGAAAACCGGGTAGCCTACGGCAAAAACCTGCCTGATGGCAAAACTTACAAAGAGGTGATGCTGGAAAAATTTCCCCTCGACCTCAACCGTGTTCATTTCACGGACAGGTTGCCTTATCCTGAATACTTGCAAGTTCTTCAGGCTTCTTCAGTACACGTTTATCTCACTCGTCCCTTTGTCTTGTCTTGGTCAATGCTGGAGGCTTTATCCGCAGGTTGTTTGCTGGTAGCTTCTCGAACTGCGCCTGTGACTGAGGTGATCCAAGATGGTGTCAACGGCCTTTTGGTAGATTTTTTCTCACCCCAGGAAATTTGCGATCGCATTGAAGAAGCGCTCAAGCATCCAGACCGAATGGCCTCGATTCGGGCTAAGGCAAGACAAACAATTCAGGAACGCTATGACTTGTCACTATTATTACCCCAACACTTGCAATGGATACAGCAACAAGAAGATAACGACAACGGCAAACTAGTTTCCCCGTGGGAGGGAACTAATTTAGAGCCGATAGTTATGACTGAAAAAAACGGGTCAAATGGGAGACACAAAGACGAGTCGAATTTATCTGCAACGTCTCCTACATTCTTACAAGTTCATAACCAGACGCTGACAACTCAAGAAATTATTCCCCTGTTAAGTAGGTATCAACTGCTACCAAAACTTCAACAAGAACTTGTAATTGATGAAGCGATCGCATCCATTAAATGCACGCCGGAAGAACAAACCAAGTGTTATCAAGACTTCTGCGAACAGCATCAATTAACATCGGAGGCTGAACGCCAAACATGGTTGCAGCAGCAGGGTATAACAGAAACACAATTTTTAGACCTAGTAACCCGCAACTTCAGAATTGAGAAGTTTAAACAAACCACTTGGGGTAGCAAGTTAGAATCTCACTTTCGCAAACTGAAGCCGAAACTTGACCAAGTTGTTTACTCTCTAATTCGGACTCGAGATGCGGATGTTGCTCAAGAGCTTTACTTCCGCCTTTTAGAAGGTGAACAGTCCTTTGCCGAACTAGCAAAGCAATACTCTCAAGGTTCAGAGGCTGAGACTGGTGGCTTAATAGGTCCAGTAGCATTGAGTACACCTCATCTTAAACTTGGCCGTATTCTCGCCGTTAGCCAACCAGGTCAGCTATCGCCCCCAACTCATGTAGGAGATTGGTGGGTAATTGTGCGGCTAGAAAAATTTATACCGGCACGATTGGATGAATCCATGCGGCAACGGTTGCTGAACGAACTTTTCTCATCCTGGTTAAAAGAGCAACTTCAACAGCAAGCTTCCAAACCACAAGCTTTGGAAGTACAAAATTCAGCTTATAGCGCTTTTCGTTTGCGTGAGGTACATGGGTAGATGAGTAGGGGCACAGCAATGCTGTGCCCCTACGACAGGCTGCACCTCACAAAGAATGAAAACGGCTATAAATCCTTAAAGTTTCAAGCATTTTGAAAATCAAAAGAAGATAAACATGAGTACTATTATCGGAACCGAAGGTGATGATCTCCTTTTGGGTGATGATCCCAATGACTTTATCGATGGTCGGGGCGGCAATGACACGCTTTTAGGGAACGATGGCATTGATACCCTTGTTGGTGGATTAGGTAATGATTCGCTTCTTGGTGAGGACGGTGCTGATTCACTTGTTGGCGGAAGCGGTTCCGACACCCTTCTTGGCGATGATGCTGATGATACCCTCTTTGGCGGTGCTGACAATGACTTCCTCTATGGCGAGGACGGCAATGACACTCTCTTTGGTGAAGGAGGCAATGACTTCCTTAGTGGTGACAACGGCAATGATTTGCTTGATGGCGCTGGCGGTGCTGACACCCTCTTTGGTCAGGAAGGTGATGATATCCTTCTTGGCGGTGCTGGAAATGACTCCCTCGGCGGTTTCACGCTTGACAGCCAAGGACTGGTAGTTGATGCTGAGTTCGGCAATGACTTACTAGATGGCGGAGACGGCGCAGATACCCTCGATGGCTGGGACGGCGATGACACCATCCTTGGTGGGATAGGTCTTGATAGTCTGCTAGGTGGAGATGGTAGTGACTCACTTGATGGCGGGGCTGGTGCTGACACTGTTGATGGTGGGTTAGGTGATGACACCCTCCTTGGCGGAAATGGCGCTGATAACCTCAATGGCGGTTTAGGCAATGACAACATCAATGGTGGTTTAGGCAATGACATCCTCAATGGCGAGGACGGCAATGATGTTATTGAGGCTGGAGATGGCAATGACTCCTTGATTGGCGGTGCGGGTAGCGATACCCTGACCGGCGGTGCTGGCGCTGACAGATTTATTTTCAATGACTCTACTGAAGGAATTGATGATATTACTGATTTTTCTGTTGTCGATGATACTATCTTGGTTTCCGCTGCTGGTTTTGGTGGAGGGTTGCAGGTTGGTGTACTTGCAGCTAGTCAATTCCATTTAGGTTCATTGGCAAGCGATGCCTCAGATCGGTTTATCTACGACACAAGTATTGGAGTGCTGTACTTTGACGTTGATGGTACAGGTAGTACTTCACAGGTAGAGATAGCCAGATTATCTAACAATCCTTCGATTACTAGGAGTGATATTGTTGTTACCGCCTAATTTTTAAGTACGGGCGAAGCATTTGGGAAGAAATCTTTTCATCAAACCAAGCTATTGTCGCCCAAATGCTTCGCCCCTACGACTCCCCGCCCTCACCCAGCATAGTTTGTGTGGCTTAAATTCTTAAAGCTTTAAACCGATTAAATTATTTGAGGTTCATAATATGCCAGCTTTCAACTTTGATGGACAAAATCTGGTAGGAAATGACTTTAGCGGTCAAAACCTGAATGGCTCGACATTTATCAAAGCCAGACTTGAAAATGTCCTATTTACTCCCAACGCTCAAGGCACTCGTACACAACTGAGAGGCACTAACTTTGAAGAAGCGGTTCTGATCAACGTTAATGCATCAAATGCTATCTTTGCCCCTAATGCTAACTTTGGACCAGCTAATTTTTTCAAGGCGACACTGGAGAATGTCAATCTCACTGGAGCCAACCTGAGACAGGCTAATCTAACGTTAATCAATACGAAAGATATTAACCTGTCAAATGCCAACCTGACCGATGCCATTCTGCGGGAAGCCAATCTCAGTGGTGAACAGTCTGAACGCCCCAACCTGGCTGGAGCTAACTTTACTGGAGCGGATCTATTCAAGGCGAAGCTAAAAGCTGCTGACTTTACGGGTGCTACTCTGACGAATGCCAAGTTAGAAGAAGCTGACTTAGAAGCCACTCTTCTAGTTAATGTTAATGCAACGGGGGCTGACTTCCGACTGGCAAAACTCACAGATATTACTCTGCAAAACTCTATTTTTGACTTAGCTAATTTTAGTGGTGTCTCTCTGAGTGATGCCCCACTCGATCCAGGTCAAACGAGCAATGTCAGGTTTCGTGGGGCTGATTTAAGTGGCTTTCTAGCGGATGATGCCGTTTTGACGGGTGCTGATTTTAGTGCCTTTGTAGCTGCCAATGGCACTGTGACGGTAACAAACCTTACTGGGGCTAAATTTGATGACAGCGATTTGAGTGGATCTAACTTCACTCAAGCCAATGCAGAAGGCATCTTTTTGAACGGACTTGCCGTTGGTTCAAATTTCACTGATGCGAGGCTGGTTAATGGTGACTTATCTAAAGGTGACTTCACCAATGCCAACTTTACTAGGTCTGATCTAAGTAGTGCTAAGATGACCGACGCGATCGCTGCTGGTGCAAATTTCACTAATGCCAAGCTAGTTAACGCTGACTTGTCTAAAGTTAATTTCACTAATGCCACCTTTTTTGGGGCTGATCTGACTGGTGCGATCGCGGTTGATGCTATTGGTTTAACCGTTGGAGATGCAAATAATAACACCTTCAACGGAACAACTGGCAACGATAACATCTTTGGCAATGAGGGCAATGACACCCTGACTGGTGATGCTGGAAATGATTATCTCGATGGTGGTGCTGGTAGTGATAGCCTCAATGGTGGGGCTGGCGCTGATACCCTGGTTGGTGGTGCTGGCGCTGATATCCTGCTTGGGGCAGGTGGTAATGATATCTTGATTGGTGGTGCTGGTAACGATACTCTCAATGGAGGGGCTGGGAACGACACCTTCATCTTTGCATCGGGCTTCGGTCGCGATCGCATTAATGCTTTCGCCGATGGTGCAGACAAAATTAACCTAACGGCATTTGCGACCAGTTTCGGAGCTTTGACAGTCACTCAAAATGGTGCAAATACGGTTATTTCTAGCTCAACTTTCGGTACAGATACGATTACTCTGGCAAACTTCACTGCCAGCAATGTTGATGCTACCGACTTTATCTTCTAATTTTACTCCCACCAATAGTCCTATCTTCCAGTTCTGGTAAGAGTATGTCTCAAGACAAATACATCTGAGCTTGAATCCATAAACTTTCAACCACTTTAGTATTTGATCCCCCTAACCCCCAATTCATTGGGGGGAACTCAATTTTCTCTACCTACCCAGTTTCATTAGCTGTACTTTGTAGCGTCAATGCGGATTCTTTTTACCATTGCCCACTTTTTTAATCCTGACAGCAAGGGTAAGCACGCCTCCCAAAGGAAAGATCCCCGACCTCGGTTGCTGGCGTTAAGTCAAAGCCTTGCTGTTCTGCATCAGCTATATGGCGAATCTCAAAGTATTATTAATATCGGGCAGCGATTGGCTTTCCCTGCTAATCAGCCTCAAGCTAACCATCTGGACATCATTATTTGTACGACCAAAAATAATCATCTCCTGAATCAGCTGCGTTTGCCGTCCCATTTTTACAAGCACTATCCCACCCAAGCGGAACCCCTGCTGTTAGGGTTTGAATGCCAAGTGGTGCTGCGAGATTGCCTCGGTCAGTATGATTATTACTGTTTCCTTGAAGATGATCTGATTCTGCACGATCCCTGGTTTTTTATCAAATTAAACTGGTTTACCCAACAGACAGGTAATTTGAGCCTACTCCAGCCTAATCGCTATGAAGTCTCTACTCACAATCTCACCTGCAAAGCCTACATTGATGGTGATTTAGCGCCAAGGGTAACTGCACCCTTTCAGAATGTCCGCGAACAACCAGAACTCAAGGGCACAATCATGGGGATGCCAATTACTTTTCGTCGCGCCCTCAATCCCCACGCTGGCTGCTACTTTTTGAATGCTAATCAAATGGCTTATTGGGCTAGCCAGCCTTATTTTCTCGACCGGGATACTAAATTTGTTAGTCCTTTAGAAAGTGCTGCAACTTTGGGAATTATGAAGACATTCCGAGTTTATAAAACTGCACCAGAACAGGCTAATTTTTTGGAGATTCAGCACTTTGGAACGGGATTTCTAAATTTAATTGGGGAACAGGTAGGCTTGGCAGCGAGCGCTGAAATAAATTTCGCGCTGAAAGCTAAAGTTAGCTAAAAGCTAACTAAGATAAAAAATTTAACCCATACGTCTGATGTGAATTATGAAAATCAACGATATATCAAGGATTCTGTGCGCTGTAGAGACGCGAAATTTCGCGTCTCTACAAAAAAAATGCAAGACGCGAAATTTCGCGTCTCTACAGAAAAAATGCAAGGTTTCAGCTTCTAATCCACATTAGGCGTAACCCATTTATTCCTCATTTCTTACTCTTAAGTTTATTTAGCATGACTTATACTAAAAGCACTTTTCAAGATTTTCTCGCAACAGTTGAGGGTTTTGACCAATTATCAAGTCAAGTACTTGCTGATTTATCACAAAAACTCCAACCCCGGCGTTATCGTTTAGGTCAAAAGATTATTGTTAAAGAAAGAATTCCTGACCGAGTAACAATTATTTATGAAGGAAAAGCTCGCCTATTGGCATACGATCCCCGCACGCAAATGCCAACCACATTAAATTTGCTTGAACCGGGGGCAATTGTCGGCGAGATTAGTCTGTTAAGAGAAGTAGCCTGCGAAACTGCGATCGCTTCCACTGAGGTTATAGGTTTAACATTGGATGCTGATGAGTATTTTCGCTTACTCGCTATGCATCCAGCTTTTGCTGATGTTTGCAAACACCGCTGTCACTTGGTAGAAATCTTTGATGTCCTCGGTATGCAGTCAAAGGTTCAAGCTTTAGGCAGTTTAAATCTGAAAGAACTCGCTCAAAATGCTTTCGCAGGAGCAAAAGTACATTACCTCTCTCCAGGAAAAACATCAGTTAGTCAACTTGATCGCGAAAGCATCTGGTTTATCAGTGGCGGCGGAACTGTAAAGAATTTTTCTTGTGGTTCTCGTTTGCAATTGTACAATGTGCAAGACACAATTGAGGTTGAGGGGAAAAGTTCTACGCGTTTGCTTGGTTTACGTAGATCAGATTTACTAATACTAGACGGCAATCAACTACAAGATACCAACGCAGATATAACCGACGAAGTTGAAATTCCCTACGCAGATGAAGAAGAAGCGCCACCAGCAAAAAGTAATAATGTAAAAAATAAACTAAAAATAATAAATTACCCGTATTATCACGGTAGAGGGCAATTAAATGCAGCGATCGCCTGTTTTCAAATGGTCTCGAAACATTTGCAAATGCCATTTCGCCGTGAGGTGATTAGCCGTATTTTAACTGAGCAAATCAAACGCCAGGGTACAATATCGTTTCAGCTTTGTGCTTACCTGAGCGAATTAATCGGACTGAAAGCGCAACTGGTAGATGTATCCACCTCTTCGGTAACACGCATTCCCACACCTGCGTTAATTCGCTATGGTGATAGCTTTGCTGTTTTATACGAAGCGAGCGATCGCGTTATGGTTGTGGGTGTACCATCCAAGGGAATTCAACGGTATAAACCTGGTGAATTGCTTAGCGAATTGGATGTCGAGGAAAGTAATTATCCGCCTCGAATTAGAGTATTGCTACTTTCTCCCACCAAAGCAACACCTCAAGAACGCTTTGGTTTGCAATGGTTTCTTCCTTATTTATCGCGCTACCGCCGCGTACTTATAGAAGTTTTTATTGCTTCCTTCTTTGTACAGTTAGCAGGACTGGCAAACCCACTAGTTATTCAGTTAATTATTGACCAAGTAATTAATAATAATAGTATTAACACCCTGCATATTTTAGGCGCTTTACTATTAGTTGTTGGTTTATTTGAAGCCATAATTACCACACTGCGAACATACTTATTTGTTGATACCACTAACCGCATTGATATGGGTTTGGGGTCGGAAATTATCGACCACTTACTACGTTTACCACTGCGCTATTTTGAACGCCGACCCGTCGGAGAAATTTCCACTCGCATCAACGAATTAGAACAAATTCGCTCCTTTCTCACTGGTACTGCTTTAACAGTGGGGTTAGATGCTGTATTTTCGGTGGTTTATATCATCGTCATGCTGATTTACAGTTGGCAACTAACCCTCGTTGGTTTATCCACTATTCCAGTATTTATTATCATTACTTCTATCGCCGCTCCGACGATAAGAAAACAGTTAAGAACTAAAGCCGAACGGAACGCCGAAACTCAATCTTATTTAGTTGAGGTCATGTCAGGAATACAAACAGTTAAAGCGCAAAATATCGAATTGCGATCGCGCTTTTCCTGGCAAGAGCGTTATGCTCGTTATGTAACGGCTGGGTTCAAAACAGTAATTACTTCTACTCTCGCCAGTTCTACTAGCAATTTTCTCAACAAACTGAGCAGCTTATTAATTTTATGGATGGGAGCTTATTTAGTACTAGAAGGAGAATTAACTTTAGGGGAATTAATCGCCTTTAGAATTATCTCAGGTTACGTTACCAGCCCAATATTACGTTTAGCACAACTTTGGCAAAGTTTCCAAGAAACAGCTTTATCTCTAGAGCGTTTAAGCGATATTGTAGATACACCCCAAGAAGCCGAACAAGACCGCGACAATATTCCCTTACCTGCTGTTAAAGGAGCGGTAAAATATGAAAATCTTTCCTTCCGTTTTAACACTGGTGGGCCATTACAACTTTGCAATGTAAATCTCAATTTTCCTGCTGGTAAGTTTGTCGGTATTGTCGGACAAAGTGGTAGTGGTAAAAGTACAATGATGAAGTTATTGCTGAGGTTGTACGAACCAGAGTCCGGCAGAATTTTAATAGATGGTTATGATATAGCCAAAGTTGAACTTTATTCACTGCGGCGACAACTAGGAGTAGTTCCGCAAGAGACATTGTTGTTTGACGGAACAGTACAAGAAAATATTGCTTTGACCAATCCCGAAGCAACAACAGAAGAAATTATTGAAGCCGCAAAAATAGCAACTGCTCACGAATTTATCATGAACTTGCCTAACGGTTACAATACGCGAGTAGGCGAAAGAGGTGCTGGACTTTCTGGAGGACAAAGACAAAGAATAGCCATTGCTCGTTCGGTTTTACAAAGACCAAAATTATTAGTATTAGACGAAGCAACTAGCGCTTTAGATTATCCGACAGAAAGGCAAGTTTGTTTGAATTTGGCATCAGCTTTTAAAGGAACTACAGTCTTTTTTATTACCCACCGTCTTAACACTATTAAAAATGCGGACATTATTATTGTCATGGATGGTGGTAGGGTAATGGAGCAAGGAACTCATAATGAATTAATGGCATTGGAAGGTCATTATTATTATCTGTATAACCAACAAGAAGTGAATTTGTAAGTAGTCATTAGTCATTGGTCATTAGTCATTAGCAAATGACCAATGACAAATGACAAATGATAAATGACAAATGACAAATGACAAATGACAAAATCGTTATGAATAGCAATCATTTAAACGGCAATTATCGTAATGGCAAGCTTGAAAACAAAGCGAAACTAGAAGATGCACGGATACTGACACTTGAAGAACCAAAAATTCCTAAACCACCTTTAATTGAATCAAAAAATTATAAACAACATAAAGGTGATAAATTTGAGCAATCCGTTGTGCTACGCCAATCTCCTGTTTGGTCACGTGCAATTATGCTGAGTATGATTGGGTTAGCTTGTTTTGGGATTGGTTGGGCAACCTTTGCTAAAATTGAGCAAGTAGTTCGCGCTACAGGTCAATTAAAACCTGAAGGAACTGTCAAAGAAATTCAAGCTCCAGTCAGTGGAGTTGTAAAAGAAGTTTATATTAAAGATGGACAGCAGGTAAAGCCTGGAGATTTGCTACTGATTTTCGATCCTACTGCTACGAATGCTGAATTAAATTCTCTCAACAAAATTCGTGCTTCATTAATACAAGAAAACCAGATTTATCGCCGTTTAATAGAGGCTAGTTCTGCTTCAGAAACTGAAGTAGAATTATTACGAGGAAACTTATCCAAAGAAGCTGCTTTTTTACTCAAAAATCGAGTAGCGTTAGTTGCAGAAAATGATTTATTGCGGACTGAATTAAAAAATTCTGGTGTTGGAAAATCAGGTTTAGGAGTTGATGAACAAGAACATTTACGAACTGCCAAAAGAGAATTAGATTCTCGTTCTGCTGCGGCGCGGTTGGAAATTGAACAAATCAAGAAACAACTCGCTCAAAATCAAGTTAAATTTGGTGATATTAAAGCAAATTTAGATATTGAACAGGAGATTTTTGATAAAATTAAAACTTTAGCAGAAGAAGGAGCGATCGCTCAGCTTCAGTATCTCCAACAGCAAAAAAAGGTGCAAAACCTCAAGGCGCAAATAGCGGAATTAGAACAGGAACAGCAACGCCTACAGTTTGATATAGAACAAGGACAGCAGGAGTTAACAAATACGGTAGCTGTTTCTCACAAAAATGTATTGGCTAAGATAACAGACAATAAAAAAGCTATTGCCGAAATTGATAGCCAATTAACTAAAATTCTGCTTGATAATGAAAAGCAATTGGCTGATATAAATAGTAAAATATCGCAAGCACAAACAAACGCCAAATATCAACAACTCCGCGCTCCCGTAGCGGGAACAGTTTTCGATTTGCAAGCCAAAAATTCGGGATTTGTGGCAAAAGGCAGCGAAGAACTACTAAAAATTGTCCCAAGTGATAACTTTATTGCTGAAGCTTTCATCACCAATAAAGATATTGGTTTTGTACGGGAAGGGATGAAAGTCGATGTTAGGATTGATTCCTTTCCTTTTAGCGAGTTTGGTGATATAAAAGGAGAAGTAAAATCGGTGGGATCGGATGCATTACCTCCAAATGAAACCTATCCATACTATCGTTTTCCGGCAACAATCCGTTTGAATCAACAATCGCTAAGTGTTCAAAATAAAACCATTTCTTTACAATCAGGAATGTCTATATCTGCTAATATAAAGGTGCGGGAAGAACGGACGGTAATAAGTCTATTCACCGAGTTGTTTACCAAGCAAGTTGAAAGCCTGAAAGAGGTGCGTTAACTGATATCTTGCACCAATTGTGAAAAGCCTGGAAATAAATTTCCGGCTATGTAGAGACGTGCCATGGCACGTCTCTACAACCCATTAAAATGGGTTAAACTAATATGCGAACTTGCTTATATCAAGTTCGCTTAATTACTTATAAATCCCAAAGAACCCCACCCCGGTTTTGTCTTGCGCCAAAACCGCCCCTCCCCGCACGCGGGGAGGGGTTAGGGGTGGGGTTCAGACATCATGGGAATCATAACTAATTAACCGAACTTGATATTACAGCATTCTCAATAAGAGCCAGAGGCTCTAATTCTCAACTGCCAGGTTGAACCTGGTAACGAGGCTTTGGAGGCGGAGCCTCCGGGCTGTTGCAAAGGCGTGCAAGATATCAGTAATTATTTTTCTGCATGTACGTAGTCCACAAAATAAAATTTAGGACTCAACCAGAATTTCAGCCATGCGTAAGCTGCAAGACCTAACAGCGCTATAATAATTAAGGGTAAACCCACCTTAACTCGAACTGCATCCGGAAGTACAGCAACTCCTGCAACAGTAATTGCAAAATATGCCAAAAGCCCTACCTGTAAACGTTGCACAACTTTCAGCGCACCTCGACAGCTACTGCAATGTTGAGTATGCTGACTGTAGCGATCCAATAAATCTTTACGGTTATGATTGATTTTCGGGTTTTCTGGAATACTTATTCCCACTTCTTGCCACGGTAGCTGCCCATGACAATACTTATCAAACCAATTCCTAAACTCTATCACTAAACGGTCTGCGCTGGTAGGTAACTTATAGGCACTTTTCCAACTTTTCTCTGATTTTCTCTGTTGAAGAAAATTTTCTTGGTAATGTAGAAAAATCATATCTCCATCGAGAACTTGGTTACGGGTGATGATGTGACTCCACCAACGGGGTGTAAGACGATGGAGTGTTTTGGCAAAGTTACGGGGAAATTGAGCTACAATTCTGGATTTACCTGGAGATACTGGAATGCAGTAGGTAACAAGTCCTACCTGCTTTTTTCCAGAGTCATCAAAACAGATAGCATATTCTAAACGGCAAGGTGGTTCAAAAGTGATTGTTGTGTTGAAGCGCATAATATTAATTGCTTCAATTAAGTTTGGTATGGATTTGACAATTTTTATAGGTATGGGTACTGCTTGTTCTCTATTACCCTGCACACCATGATGAGCAAAAGGAACATGACTCGGATCTGCTACATTTTCAACTAGGGTTTGCCAGTCATATTCCAAGTCGCGTACAAAAGAAGACCAAACAAATCCTTTGCTACTATCGACTTGAGGCGAAAGAGGTAAGGGTGTATTAGCAGCCTGTTCTGCTGAGTTAGTATCAGGCCAAACCCAAAGTAAATCCTGTTTTTGACGAACTGGTAATACTACTGTACACAAATTTTCTTTATTCTTAGTAACAAGTTCTGGATTTTCGGCTTGGGGAATGTGAGTACAGATTCCTTGTTCATCAAACTGCCAGCCGTGATAGCTACACATTAAATTGCCGGTTTTATCATCAATGCGTCCTTCACTTAAAGGCGCAAGACGATGGGGACACTGATCTAAAAAGACTCGGTAGGTTTCTGATGATTTGGGTTTCCAAATGACTAAGCGGAGTCCTAAAAGAGTTGCTGGTGTTGGTCGGTTTGGATCAAGGTCTTCGATGGGTGAGAGAGGATACCATTGCTGAAAAAAGTTGAATTCTGATTGCATTTTACTGGTGATTTAAATCTTTACTCAAAGTAAAAAAGCTATATAAATATTGTTACTAATCAAGCAAATTTTGTTTTGCCCAAAGTGCAGCTTGAAGGCCAAAAATAAAAATAGTATTTTTTTTAACGCAGAGTTACGCAGAGGCTTCCGCAGAGGAACGCAGAGTTTTTGGACTCATATATATGCTATTCCCCCTCTCCGCTTGCGGAGAGGGGGTTAGGGGGTGAGGTTCTATATATTAAACTGCTGCCGCTGATACAATGACCAATACAAACCTTTTTGCTGTAACAACTCTGTATGTGTACCGCGTTCAGCAAGGACTCCTTTTTCTAACACCAAAATTAAATCAGCACGTTTGAGGGGTGCAAATCTATGGGCAATGAGAAACACTGTCCGTCCTTGAGAAACTTTTTGCAAGTTTTGCAATACTTGCTGTTCGGTTTCACTATCTAAGGCGCTGGTTGCTTCATCTAATATTAATATTGGCGCTTGCGAGAGGAATAACCGCGCTAAGGCTATACGTTGTCTTTGTCCACCTGATAAGGCTGTACCGCGTTCACCGACGTTGGTTTCATATCCGTGGGGTAATTCACTGATAAAATCATGAGCTACGGCGAGTCTTGCTGCTTCTACTACTTCTTCGGCGGTAATTTCCGGATTGCCAAGGGTGATATTCTCTAATATGGAACCGTTAAATAAAAAGTCTTCTTGAAGAACTACGCCTATTTGCTGACGCAGTGAGGTTAAGTCAGCACTTTTGATATCAAAACCATCGATGAGGATGCGTCCTGATTCTATTTGATAAAGGCGTTGCAGAAGTTTGGAAAGGGTACTTTTTCCAGAACCACTACGCCCAACAATACCAATAAATTGCCCTGGTTGGACGGTGAAGGAAATTCCCCGCAGGACGGGTTCTGTATTTTGTCGGTAACGGAAGAAGACTTGTTCAAAGGTGATTTGCCCTTTGAGATTTGGTAAAACTAAACCTGTTCCCGGTTCTGCTTCTGGGGCTACGTTGAGAATATCACCAATTCTATCTACAGAAAGTAAAACTTGTTGCAGATTTTGCCATAGTTGCACTAAGCGCAGTAAGGGGCCGGTAACTCTGCCAGAAAGCATTTGAAAGGCGACTAGCTGACCGATGGTAAGCTTGTTTTCAATGACTAATTTCGCACCAAACCAGAGAATGAGCAGGCTAGAGAAATTGGTGAGAAAGTCACCGATATTGCTGCTGATGTTGGAGGTGGTGGAAGCTTTAAAGCCGGTACGGATAAATCTGGCAAATAATCCTTCCCAGCGATCGCGTGCTACTGGTTCTGCTGCATGTGCTTTGACTGAGTGAATTCCCGTAACTGTTTCTACTAAAAAAGATTGGCTGTCAGCACTGCGGTTAAAGGTTTCGTTCAACCAGTTACGGAGAATTGGCGTTGCTACTAGTGTCAAGGCAGCAAATAAGGGCAGTACTGCTAATGCCGTTAATGTCAGGGAAATATTATAGTAAAACATCAATGCCAGGTACACCACGGCAAAGATGCTGTCTAAAACTACAGTTAATGCTGTACCTGTGAGAAATTGGCGAATTTGTTCCAATTCTTGGACACGGGCTACTGTATCTCCTACCCGTCGCGCTTCAAAGTAAGCTAAGGGTAGGCGCATCAGGTGACGAAATAGCTGGGCTGACAAACTTAAATCTAGGCGACGGGCGGTATGGGTAAAGATAAATAATCGTAGAATACCCAACATCGCCTCGAAGATTGCTACTAACAAAAGGGCGATCGCCATGACATCAAGAGTTGGTAAACTCTCTTGCACCATGACTTTATCAATTACGACTTGGGTAATTAGTGGTGTCGTTAAGCCGAGAATTTGTAACGTCAACGACGCTAGCAGTACTTCTGTTAGTAATCCTTTGTACTTCCAAACTGCGGGTAAGAACCAACTCAGGTTAAATGTTTCCTGCTTCTGAATTGGTTCTACTACCCATAACAGTCCATCCCAATTCTCTTGCACTAGCGATGGTGGCAAAATTTCACAAGTGCGATCGCTATTGAGGGGATTGGCAATAATTAGGCGATCGCCCTTCAAGCCATAAGCTACTACCCAACTCCCGTCTTTTCCCCATTGCAATAAAGCAGGAAAGGACAGCTTTTGCAAATCACTCCAATTCACCTGCAACCGCCGCAGTACGAAACCTAACTTTTCTGCGGCGTCTACAAGTTGTTTTGGGCGCTGTCCCCGCAATTGGCGTTGTACCCATTCCAATTTAACGGGATTATCTAATTGTTGCGCCACCATTGTTAAACACGCAGCGCCAGTGTTCCAGTTAGAAACAAATGGGTAAGCCGAGGCATTGGGAATTGGGGATTGGGGATTGGGCATTGGGGATTGGGCATTGGTTTTCTTACCATTGCCCATTACCCCTTGCCCATTGCCCATTGCCCCTTGCCCGATGCCCAATGCCCCTTGCCCAATGTCCAATGCCCCTTGCCCATTGCCCGATGCCCCTTGCCCATTGCCCAATGCCCCTTGCCCATTGCCCAATGCCCCTTGCCCATTGCCCATTGCCCCTTGCCCATTGCCCATTGCCCCTTGCCCAATGTCCAATGCCCGTGTTTCTTCATCCTCTGCCCCGCGTTGCCAAAATTCCTCAATTTCTGGGGTAGAAAGTTCTGCCCATACAACCGAATTCCAACGCACTACTACAACATCTTTGCTAGCAGCTACAGCTTTGCATTCGATGGGAAACTTTTGTAAGTCACCAAACCAATCACCCGCCTGTAGGGTTGCTAACGGTTTACCGACTCCTTCTTCTCGCAAGCGGACTTTACCAGAAACTATCAAGAATTGATAACCAATCCCATCTTTGGGCCAGATTTTTTCCCCAAGCCGGAAGCGCTGAGTTTCTGACTGGTTTTTCAATAGATTTTGTTGTTGGGCAGATAACCAACACAGCGGCGGTAGATTCCAATCTATAGAGGCTAGCACCCTTGTATGTGAAGTTTCTTCATCTATAAGTTTTAGCTCACTTGCAGTTTTACCGTTAGCTTCTGAATTTTCTCTGCTAGCCATTTCTCAAATAACTCATTCTGTAGTGCTTGCTTTAGTTGAGTATCTTCCAATGAAGCTGGCAAAAATTGTTCCACACGAAACAAACCATAACGTTCTTCCAGCTCCAAAGGCCCGACAATATCCCCAGGATTTACCACATCAACAGCCGCTCTTAGTTTATCCGGCATTGTTCCCCGACTGACAGGCCCCATCATTCCGTTTACCATTCGGTCATCTGTAAGCGAATACTCTTTCGCTAACTGCTCAAAACTGGCTCCTTCTTCTAAGATTTGGGCTTGTAGTTCCTCAGCCAGTTCTCGATTATCAACTATAATTCGCGAAATTACCACTCGATCCAGGAAAATTTTCCTTTCTATAAAGTATTCTTGCAGTTTCGGTTCTATAACTACAGCTTTCAGCTTTTCCAACTTGAAACCAAGTGCAACGGATGAGTGAAATGTATCATAATCTGTACCACTATTTTTGAGCCATTCCTGAAAATTTTTCGGCTCAGTCAGTTGATTTTTTAGCCGAAAATCAATAATCGCTTGTTCGGTTAAAGCCGGACTGATGGCGATATCTTCTCGCTCTTGTAGTTCTTTTTCAATTACATACTGGCGCAGAATATCCCCGATAAATTGTCCCAATTTCCCAGAAGTTTGCAGATATTTTACTGCTTGCCCAATCGAAATTGGTTGTTCATCAACAGTTAAAAATGACGAAGATTCCATAGGTCAATACGTAGAGACACGTAGACAATTAATTATACTTTTTTCCATCAGAGATAGTTCGTATTTGAGTTGACATTTTCGGTCAATATATCATGGTCATACCAAGACTAGCACGGCTGAAGCATAATTCTGCCATGCTAGCATAACGTAAAAATACCTACCTAGTATCAGAAAAAATTTAGGCAACCGCAATTGCCCAGAACCAAGCAAATAAAATTGCCACAAACGCACCAATCAATGTATTCAAAATATTTACCAATTCATTCGTTAGCCAAGTGTATTTTGATTGCAATGTTGCTCCAATTACACTTTCTAAATTAGTGGCAATAAATGCAGCCAATACACACCAAAGTACACCAAATAAGTCAATTAAACCAACACTCCAACCAATAAATGCGATCGCAATTGATGCCATCATACCAGCTAGGGTTCCTTCCAAGCTTACCGCCCCTTCTGTACCGCGTGGTACTGGTTGTAACGTGGTAATCAGAAAAGTACTCTTGCCATATGCTTTCCCTACTTCGCTAGCGCAGGTATCAGATAACTTAGTACTGAAACTGGCTACGTAACCTAATAATAGGAGGGAGTGGGGAGTGGGGAGTGGGGAGGGGGGGACAGGAAGTGGGAGTAATTGTGAATTTATTATCCATGCTCCTAAAGCACATAGCGTCCCAGTCAAAGCGGAACCCCAGACATTTTCTGGGCCTCTTGCACCGGAACGCTTTTCGGCAATGCCTTCAGCTTCCTTTTCTGCCATACCTATGCGCGTAACCAAAGAACCAACCAGAAAATAGAACATTACCACTATATATCCCTGCCAACCTAGTGTTCCCCAAATGAGAACACCCAATAACCACGCATGGAAGTAACCGGCTGGGGTGAGTAGCTTTTTGGGAATAATCCAAGCTACTACCAGTAAAATCGTGTTTAATCCCATTCCCACTAACCAGGGATGAAGAGAATCTATAAAATATAGCATTTGCAGCTATTCCGTTAATTTTGTCACCAACAGGATATCCAATTTAGGCTTCAAAATTCGCTTTCTATCGCCCCTCATTTCCAAATAATCTGTATTTATACTGGTATTTAAATTTGCGTGCTTTATCTTTAGCTATATCTAGCATAAGCATTACATTCTTTTGGTTTTAGCCACTTTTCCACGAATAAAGAAAAATAAAGTATAAGTTATTTTACGTAAATTATTTTAAAAATAAATGTATAACTAGTTTATTTGATGATTTTGTTGGAAAATTACTAAAAATTTCAAATTGTAGGGTGGGCAGTGCCCACCAATGCCTAATTTGGTGGGCACTGCCCACCCTACTTTGGATTCGCCAAGATTTAATTTGTTGAGAGCGATCGCTTTTGATTTTTTGAGGCGGGGAAGCTTAGGGTAAATGTTTTTGTGCGAATTATCCGGCTTTTCCCGCATAAAGGGTATTGCAAAATTAATTTAATTTTATATTATCTCACACAATTGATTAACTTATCAAGCGTATATAAGCAATTATTGAGATAAAGATTTACACAGTAGTAAACATTACCGTGCCCCTACTGTGTCAACGTCAAACTCCATCAAAATATATAAATTTATATAATTTCCTTCATCAAAACTGTGGCTCAACTTTAAGTAACACTTTTAAGCTTCAGTAAAATTTTCATATTATTTTTGTAAAAATAGACACAAGCGTATTATTCTCTCATAGAAAAAACAAATTATAGATATTAAGGAAATTATGTGTTACCTATAGCAGGTTGAAAAAATGCCAGCGGATTCTGTTGGAAATACCTTAGACACGGCTAGAACTTTTACAGTTACTCCCATCTCCCAAGTCTTGACTGATCAAGTTTCTCCTCTTGATCGCAACGATTACTATAAAATTACCCTTGGCGGTCATAGTAGTTTTCAGCTTGCCTTGAATGGCATGAAAGCAAATGCCAATGTGCAATTGATTCAGGATGTTAATGCTAATGGTGTGGTTGATAGGGATGAAGTGATTGCTTCTTCAACGCGCAGTGGCAAAAAGGCTGAGTCAATCAACACAACCTTAAATGAAGGCGCTTATTATATCCGCGTCTACTCGAAGGGTAAAGCGAAAACCAAATATAATTTAACTGTTTCGGCAATCCCTGTTGACAATGCTGGTAACACTCTCGATACAGCCTGCAACATTGGTGAAATCGTCAATCATTCTGATCCTATTAGCGATCGCGATTGGGTAGGCAAGTCAGATCCGGATGATTATTACAAGTTTAGCCTTGATCGCATCAGCAATCTGAATATATCTCTTGAGGGTTTAAGTGGTGATGCAGACTTGCGGTTGTTGAACCTCCAAGGAGATATCCTTGCAAGTTCCGCTAATGTTGGTACTAGAAATGAATCAATTACTCGTACTTTAGACGCAGGAACCTACTACGCGCGAGTTTACTCATACAACAGCAACGAAACTTTCTACAACCTGTATTTACAGGCTACATTACTGAACTCTACAGGAGTAACACCCACTTCTACTGAATTAGATAATAACTCACAGCAGAATCCTAATTCTTCTACCACACCCTTAACAGCTGTCAACAATCAAGCTACTCTCAGAGCAGATACTTTTACATACTTGCCTGACTCTACACAAATAGTCTTCTCAGGTAAAGGTAACATTGATTTTGGTAATGGCGGACGAGATTTACTAGATTTATCTGCTTTTTCGTCTGCACAAGTCCAAGAATTAAACTTTGCAAACTTCGACTTTACAAAACTCAACTTTGCCAATCCCAACGCAATTACTAAAAATCAGGGTGTACGTTACGACCCCAACGATCCAGTTAATCAGCCTTTTGCACGTATATTTGATGCTATATCATTCGTTGATGGTAAACAAATTTTATTTGAGGGTATTGATACGATTAAATTTGCAGACACCATAATTGACTTATCAATAATACCTAACGATCCACTGTTTAATCAACAATGGAACCTGCATGTGATGAGTATTCAGAATGCGTGGCGGTTAACAACAGGTTCAGATCAAGTACTAGTTGGAATTGAAGATACAGGCTTAGGAATTGATAGTAACGGTTCTCTTCACCCCGATTTGCGAATTCCCAGTTACTTTGATAATAACTATTTTGATGAGTGGTCAAATTTCTCGCACGGTACTTTAGTTGAAGGAGCGATCGCTGCTACTAGCAATAATGGTATTGGTATAGCTGGTATCAACTGGAATTCTCCAGTTATGCATATTGATGTTATCGGTGGTAATCAAGGTGATTATGATTTAGTTGGTGCTACCCAGGCACTGATAAATCAGGCAAATGGTAAACCTTTGGTAATCAATCTTAGCTTGAGTGGTGGTTACTCAGAAGCATTAGAGCAATTAATTGCTAATAACCAAAATAACGTTTTGTTTGTAATGGCGGCGGGTAATGGTAATAAGAATACTGTTTCTAGTCCCGCCAATTTAGCTAGCAAGTACAACAATGTGATTGCGGTAGGTGCTTCTTGGGGAATTCAAGATGCTGATGGGAATGCAAAAACACCAGGCGATCGCATTTCCTATGAAAATTGGTGGGGTTCCAACTACGGAGACGGTTTAACTTTAATGGCACCATCTGAATACCCTTCCACCAATGGTAATCGCAACCAATCCGGTAAATTTGATTTTGACTATAGAAGCAACTTCAATGGTACTTCAGCATCAACGCCAAATATTACAGGAGTTGCTTCATTAGTATGGAGTGTTAATACAGCAATGACTGCAACACAGATACGTTCAATTCTCGCGGAAACTGCTTATGATTTGGGTAATGCTGGTTACGACACTACCTATGGCTACGGACTGGTAAATGCTGATGCTGCCATACGTAGAGCCTTAGCTGTCGATCCAAATCGGAATGCTGCGTAATCTTCTTCCTCTGCCCAACTATAGCGCTTTTCGTTTGAATAAGAGACCTCTTGCAAAAGTCAGCCCGGAAATAAATTTCGGGCTAATAGCTAAAGTCATCTAAAGATGACTGGGTAAAGTTTTCAACCCGTTTTAACTGATATCTTGCACCATTCTCAATAACCCTAAAATTTAGCCCTGAATTAAAATTCGGGCTTTGTAGAGACGCGAAATTCTCGCGCTTGCGCGTTGCGGTGAGTCCAGCGCTGTTCGCGTAGCGTGTCCCCTTGGGACATAGGAGGGTTTCCCTCCGCAGGCGACTGGCGAACCCGAAGGGGGGTTTCCCCCGTTGTAGCGACTGGCGTCGCGTCTCTACATTGGTTAAAAACCGACCCCTTAAGAGTTCTAACCCATTTTAATGGGTTTGTCCCAGACGTGCCATGGCACGTCTGGTCATAGCCCGAAATTTATTTCAGGGCTTTTTGCGATTGGTGCAAGATGTCAGTTTTAACGGTTTGTCCCAGACGTGCCATGGCACGTCTGGTCATAGCCTGAAATTTATTTCAAGGCATTTTTGCAAGATATCTAAGGTACACGCTTCGGGGCAATTCATGAATTGCCCCTACAAAGGTTTGTACTTCATAAAGATTGAAAACCGCTGTAATACCTTCGCGCTTTGGAGTTTGAAACACTTCACTCTTTTAGAGTTAGGCAATTTTGGCGAAGGTATTGTTCGATAAATCGGGTTTTGAATAACGTATACTCAAGTTTAAATAAGAAAATTAAATAATAAGATGAAAATTTATTTATATGATTTTGGTAAAGTTAAATACAGAGACATTATTTCCTCATCAAAGAAACAAAATTATTGATGGAATTATGTCTTTGCGTTATTAGGTAAAAAAGAATGCTAGAAGACTTTGCGGGAAATTCTTTAGATACCGTTATACCTTTGGCAGTTATTACCAATCCCCAAGTATTTACTGATAAACTTGATGCTGAAAGTCAGAATGATTACTATGAAATCATCCTTGGCGATGATAGTAGTTTTCAGTTTGACTTGAATCCTATGAAAGCAAATGCCGACGTGCAATTGATTCAGGATGCTAATGATGTGTTTAATATCGGTGAAGTATTAACTTCTTCAAAGCATACTGGTAATAACGCTGAATTAATTAATACAAATATAAATGAAAATGCTGATGAGATCGGGATTTACTCTCAGGATCAGGCTAAAAGCAAATATAACTTAAATCTGGAGCCAGCTAGTGATAACGGTAAAATTACCAATAATTCTGATACTATCAACTATAAAGATTGGTTAAATCAATCAGATTTCAATGATTATTACGGGCTTAGCCTAGACAGCATCAGCGACTTGAACATACCCTTTGAAAATTTAAGTGGCAATGCAGACTTGCGGTTGCTGAACCTTGAAGATGATATCTTTGCAAATTCCGCTAATGCTGGTAACACCAAAGGTGCAGGAAGCGACTACACACAATTCCCCTCATCCAATCGCAACGAATTTGTTGACAACCTGTATTTATCACCACTTGATGCTGGTAGCACTACAACATCACCAAATTCTACAAAATTGATTGCCACTTCTGCTAAGAATATACCATTGACAGCAACTTCTAGTGATTCTGGTAACACATCACAAAATCTTGCTCCTGCCAGCATAAACGAAGTCTCTACTCCTACGGCACTATATGTAAGGGGGACACTGCAAGCAGATATTTTTACATACCAGCCTGGCTATAACGTGAATATTTTCTCTGGCAACGGCAACATTTATTATGGTACAGGAACAAATCTACTGGATCTGTCTAAAAGAGATGTACTGGATCTGTCTAATTTTGCTTCAAATACAGTCAATCTCAATTTAGTGAACTCCACAAGCGGGGGTGTACTTTTTGACCTAGGCAATGGTCATCGTCTATTTGATGCCATCACATTAGCTGACGGCAGTCAAATTTTATTTGAAGGTATTGATAGCATTAAATTTGCAGACGGCATAATTGATTTATCAGTGATACCCAACGATCCATTATTTAGTTACCAATGGAACCTGCATATGTTGGGAGTTGATAATGCATGGCGATTTACAACAGGTTCAGATCAAGTACTAATTGGAATTGAAGATTCAGGTTTAGGGTTTGATAACAATGGTTATATTCATCCTGACCTCCGAGCAACTAATTTTATTAATCAAATCAACATAGTTGATGAGCTGTCTATTGTTGATGGTAAGTTAGACCCCCGCTCTCACGGTACTTTAGTTCAAGGAGCGATCGCTGCTAATACCAACAATGGTTTTGGTATGGCTGGTATCAACTGGAATTCTCCGGTTGTGCATATTGATGTTATAAATGGTTATCAGAAAAATGATTATGATTTAGCTAGTGCTACCCAAGAATTGATTAATCGGGCAAATGGTAAACCTTTGGTAATCAACCTCAGCTTGGCTTTTGCGAGACTAGAACAAATACCAGAACAAGAACGTCAACAAGAACGGCAGCGACAAGAACAACAGCTAGCAGCATTAGTACCGCTAATTGCTAATAACCAAGATAAAGTCTTGTTTTTAATAGCAACGGGTAATGATGGCCTAAATAGTATTTCTGTTCCCGCTCAATTAGCTCGCTACTACGACAATGTGGTTGCGGTAGGCGCTTGTTGGGCAAATGGCGATCGCGCTTCTTATTCCAACCACGGAGACGGTTTAACTTTAATGGCACCAGCTGAATTCTTCTCCACCGATGCTGTTCTCAACAATTCGGGTACATTTAATTTTGACTTCGATCCCCGCTTCGGTGGAACTTCAGCAGCGACGCCGAATGTTGCAGGGATTGCGTCATTGGTATGGAGTGCTAATCTCGGAATGACTGCAACACAGATACGTGCAATCCTCACGCAAAATGCTTACGATTTAGGTACTCCTGGTTATGACACCACCTACGGCTACGGTTTGGTAAATGCTGATGCTGCTGTACGTAGAGCCTTAGCTCTCGATCCAAATCGGAGTTTTGGGTGAAGATTTTACCTACTAAATCAATCTTGAAAAATCTCTAAGTAGGATGGGCACTGTCCACCAAAACCTAGATATGGTGGGCAGTGCCCACCCTACTAATATTTTTTACAACTTGCTTTATATATACATAATTTGTTGACTAAAAGTATTAATTTTTACCTTTTATCTTTTTATCTATAACTTACACTATCAGTTATAGTACGTAAAATTTTGATTTTACAAGTGTCTTAAAATACGTATTTTTTACATAGCTGTTTCGCTACGACCAACAGCAGTATAGAAGTGCAATTGTCCAAAATTGATTTTGTTGTTAAATACAAAACCCTGTGAAAGCGAGGGCTTTCTTCGTTTGCGTGCGTTCCCAAATTTTATTAACCATAGAACCCAAGAAAAGTTATGCCTGCGGATTATGCCGGTAACAATTTAAATAATACACATTCTATAAGTGTTTTTCCTGATGCACAATCATTTAGAGATTGGGTAGGTCGAGGAGATAAATACGATTACTATTCTTTTAGCTTTAGTGGTCGTAGTAGTTTAAATGTTACTGTTAATGGTTTGTTAGCAAATGCCGATTTACAGTTACTTAACAGTAGTGGTTCAGTAATTACAGGTTCTTACAATCGTAAAAAACGCGCTGAATCTATCAGTATAAATTTGGATGCAGGCGATTACTACGTTAGAGTTTATCGAGCCGATCGCAAAAAGAATACCTACTACAATTTAAATATTTCTGGTAACGAAATACCCCAATCATTGCAATTGGGTACTAGTAAAACCAGCTATCAACTTGGCGAAACTGTCAGCCTCACGAATACCAGTGTATTTGATGGCAATGGTATAAACGACCTAGCGCGAGTAGATTTAAGGTTGCAAAAAGACGGTGGCGACTGGGAGGACATTAGCGATGCGGTCAATTTCTCCGCTAACAGCAGCGATAACCGCTATGCTAGTTTTGACTACAGTCTAACTGGTCTAGGTACTGGTAACTATCAGTTGTCAGCACAAGCCTACGACAAATCAGGTACTAGCACCGAAAGTGTGCAAATGAATTTTAGCGTTGTACCTGTTCCCCCTCAAGACTGGTTCGACCAAAATATTCTCGATGTGGGTATACGTGAGGTAGCAAGGTGGCGCTTTGCAGATAATAACTTGGATCGCAATGATGCGATCGCCATCTTCCGAGAAGCAAAGGACGGCGGTGTTGTTGATGGTAATGAATTAACAGACCTGCGTCAACTAGTCAATAACGCCTCCTATTTAGGAATACCGGAATATGTGCGCATCTTGGCTAATAAAGTTGTCAACAGCGATCCAGCTAATCAGAAGTATCAGGGTGAGACACTGGGTAACTTGTATGCAGGTAGCAGTGACACTCAGATAGAGAACCTAATTAGCAAATGGTTTTTGGGTAGCGATCGCCCAACAACCGGCTACACTTATCACTATGCTAGTGGTTCTCTGTTTCAAAATGGCATTAATTACCAAGACATCAAACAAGGTAATATTAATGATTGCTATTTTCTTGCTGGTTTAGCTGCAACAGCTTTGCGATCGCCTAGCAAAATTGAAAGTATGTTCATTGATAATGGTGATAATACTTTCACCGTGCGCTTCTTTTCAAACGGAGTTGCTGACTACGTGACGGTAGACAGATATTTACCAACTAATTCTCAAGGCAATTTTGTTTACGCGAATTTAGGTGATTACTACAACAACTCTGCCAATGAATTGTGGGTTGCTTTGGCAGAAAAAGCTTACGCTCAAATCAATGAATCTGGAAATATTTACCAAGACAATACTAATTCCTACAATGGTATTGGTAATGGTGGGTATATCAGTGATGCATTTACACACATTACAGGACTCAACACTTCTTTCAATCTGCTCGATTTTACCTCAATAATTAATACTTTAAATTCTCGTCAATTGATTGGTTTGAGTACAAAACCAAGTGTATTTGAATCACATCTTATCGCCAATCATGCTTACGTCTTAGTAAATTATAATTCCTCTAGCCAAACGTTCACGCTTTTCAATCCTTGGGGTATCGATAACGGTTCCTCCAAACCTGGTATTGTCGAACTGGCATGGAGCCAAATTGAGGCAAATTTTAATTTTTGGAATTCGACAACAAATAATATTGCCTCTACTTGATTTTACTAAAATTGTGATGGACAATACCCACCTAAATCTCTCAATGTATAGACAAAGGCAAGAATATTTTCTTTGTGTTTCAAAAAAATAGACTTCTTGCAAGAATCTGGATGTAGGTTAATTACAACCACAGATGGACACAGATAAACACAGATGTCTATGTTTATCTGTGTCCACCCCCCTCATTCCCCCCTAAAAAGGGACGCCAGTTGCAAGGGCGGGGGGAACCCCCCTTCGGGTTCGCCAGTCGCCTGCGGAGGGAAACCCTCCGAAGAGCGCTGGACTCACCGCACCGCACTGGCTCGGGAAGACAGAGGAAAAACTTTTATTTATTGTCCATCTGTGGTTCATTTTTTTTGTAAATATACTTTTGCAAGAGACACCATGAACAAAGTTCACAACGAACTAAGAAATCATTTATAAAGTAAATATTAAGCCTCTAAACCTTAGTTTCATCCTAGATCCCCCCTTAATCCCCCCTTAAAAAGGGGGGAGAAATAATTACTAGCCCCCCTTTTTAAGGGGAGCCACTGCGTTGCGGGGGTTCCCCCCGTTGTAGCAAGTGGCGTGGGTTGGGGGGATCAGATTTTCTTTATAAATGACCTCTAATGAAAATATCTCTTTCCCTAGCCCCTAACCTCTAACCCCTAGCCCCTAGAGATACTCCCATTTATCTTCTTATATCTTGAAAACTTCAAATAAGCAATTATCTGTAAAATGATTAGCATTTTTTGATTTGATTCTATAGTAATTATTTACTTAGGGAGATTATTTAATAGATAAAACATTGGCTCAAACAATGTTTTCACAATTTATGCTGTCAAAAAAAGATTAATGCGAGGAGAAGATACTTATGCCCCTTCAGAGTAATAGTAATAATTTCTTGAATAATAAAGGGCTAAATATAACTCCTGTCTCCTCAATGGATGATTTAAATTCCAAGAATGACTATAACTTTTGTTTCAGTGGTCGTAGTAGTTTTAAATCATCTGAAAATACTCTCGAACCAGATGTTGATAAATTACAGCACAACAAGAATCGTAAATCCAAAAAAGCTAAATTAAATAATGCGACTACTCAAGCAGATTTAGTAGTAGAAAATGCCTTTGCTCCCAGTACCGCAGCCCCAGGTAGCACTATTGAATTGTCCTATCAGGTAAAGAACAATGGAAAAAGCAATAGTGGATACAATTACGCTAATTTTTATCTATCTAAAGATAAAACTTTGAGTGACGATGATTCATCTTTAGGCTGGAACTGGATTGGCGACGTTGGTATTGGTAAATCTATTTCCCAATCTTACAACGCCACGATAGATAGTAATACCTCTGCTGGAAAATACTATCTACTTTATAAAGTTGATGCTCTGAATAATGTTATAGAAATTAGCAATACCAATAACATAACTGCGCGTGAGATAACTATTACTAATGCTCAACAAGGATATAATTCCACCTCTGGCTATGGTTTAGTTAATGCTGGTGCTGCGGTGAGTAAAGCTGCTGGTAAGGATACGTTTGCTGATGTTCCTGATTTGGGTGGTAATAATTGGGGAGCCGATTTGGTAAAAGCGCCAGAAGCTTGGGCAAACGGGTACACTGGTAAAGGGGTTACTGTCGCTGTTCTAGATTGTGGGGTAGATTACAATCACTCAGACTTGAGCAGTAATATTTGGACGAATAATAAGGAAATTGCTGGTAACGGCAAAGATGATGATGGCAATGGTTATATTGATGATGTCTATGGCTGGAATTTTGATAGTAATAACAACAATACTCTAGATGTAGCCGGTCATGGTACTCATGTTGCTGGTACTATTGCCGGAGTGAATAATAGTTCTGGTGTCACTGGTATTGCCTATGATGCCCAAATTATGCCAGTTAAAGTTCTGGATGACGAAGGTTCAGGTTCTTATGACGCGATCGCAGATGGTATTTACTACGCTGTAGATAATGGTGCTGATGTTATTAACCTTAGTCTCGGTAGCACTTATCCTGACAGCAATCTGGAAAAAGCAATAGAATACGCCAGTAGCAAAGATGTTATTGTTGTCATGGCAGCAGGTAATGATGGAGGTTCACAACCGATTTACCCTGCACGCTATGCCAATGAATCGGGACTTGCTGTTGGAGCAGTGGATAAGAGTAAAAATATGGCTAACTTCTCCAATCGTGCGGGAACCAATCCCCTTGCTTACGTCACAGCTCCTGGAGTCGATGTTTACTCTACAGTTCCCGGAAATAATTATGCATATTACAATGGTACATCAATGGCGACTCCCCATGTGTCGGGTGTAGTTGCTTTGATGCTCAGCGCTAACCCCGATTTGAGTCATGAGCAAGTACGTCAGATTATTACAGAAACGGCAGAAAATAGCACACAAACAGCAAGTATGATGGTCTAGTGGTCTGTCACATAAATTAAGGGACTTCCAAATAAAAAAATATGCAACTACTTCTTGTGGGGTGGAGAGAAGTCTGAGCTAGGGCTTCCGGCGATCGCGAAGCGCGTCCGGCGGGGGCGGAAAAATCGGAGATTTTTCCGCCGTCGGGCGTTTGCCCGACGCTGCAAGGCGAAGCGCCTTGCAGCCATCCCCGCTCGGACGATCAGAACTTCGGAGCGTCTCGCCCGCCCTTGGCCTGGTAGGGGCACAGCAATGCTGTGCCCCTACAACGCTGTACCTCACGCTATAAAAAAAATATGCAACTACTTCTTGTGAAGTATCTTGCCTGTTTTACTATTGAGCTGCAAGATGTGAACTTACAGACAATGGAAGAGTACTATAAAGAAGACCTTGCGTATATTCACGATGTTGCTTACAGTGATTATGCTCTCAAATCTGCTCCCGCCATATTGGAAATTCTAGAGCAAAACAATATACGGGAAGGACTGATAGTAGATTTAGGTTGCGGAAGTGGATTATCAGCGCAAGAATTTACTAAGGCTAATTATCACGTCTTGGGAGTCGATATTTCTGAGTCAATGATTGCTATTGCCCGAACAAAAGTACCAAATGCTGAGTTTCGAGTCGGATCGCTGTTCAAAGTCGATATTCCAACCTGCAATGCAGTTACATCGATTGGCGAATGTCTTAACTACCTCTTCGATCCAGACAGCGATCGCCAAATGCTTCTTCACCTCTTCCATCGCATATATAGCGCCTTAACTCCTGGAGGCGTTTTCATTTTCGACATAGCAGAACCGGGACAGGTTAAAAAAAGAACTACGGTTAGAAATTTCTCTGAAGGGGAGGATTCGCTAGTACTAGTCGAAAAGGAGGAGAATCGAAAACGAGAAATTTTAACCCGTAGGATTATTACTTTTCGTAAGGTAGGGGAAAACTACAGACGGGATGAAGAAATACACCGTTTGCAGTTATACAAATCAACAGATATTGCTAAGAAACTTCGTCGAGTCGGCTTTCGGGGTAGAATCACTCATAGTTATGGTGAATACCAACTGCCGAAAGCTCATGTGGCGTTCATTGCATATAAACCACTTAGTTAAAATTTTGGTAGATTCTGGAAATACCTGTAATTTACCTAGCTAAGTTGCAGACTCAGTTTTTATATATGAATCTACATAAAAATATACAAAAAATTAATATTTGTAAAATTCAATGATATTTCTAACCTTTTGAGTGTTTCTGCGGGTGGAAGAGGTAGAAAAGTTAAATTATTTGTATAAAAGTTCGGAAATACCGTAAAACATGGTGATGTATTAATAAGGTCTACAATGAGCGCCTTAAAACTGATATCTTGCACCTGTTACAATCAGCTTCCTAGAAACTAGGTTTTTTGTAGTTACCTGACGGAAGATGTAGAGTTAATAGTCCCAGAAACCTGGTTTTTCCAAGCCTTTTGAAAGTGGTGAGTCCAGTGAGTCATCGGCGGGTTTCCCAACGTAGGCAACTGATGATCCCGGAGGGTGCAAGATGTGAATTCGTCGAATCGGTAAAATTCCAGCACCAATAAGGAGGCTGTCCTATGGACGGTATCGTAATCACCATTTTGTTATCTGCATATTTGCTCGTAATTAGGAAGCAGTTAAAACAAAACCAGTCTTCGCTAGATGAAGATGTGAAGCCAGCAGTAGTTGAAAAATAGTTATTTTTGTCACTTTCTTGGAAGGGTGGTTTCTCCTAGAAAGCTGACAAAAATAAATTTAAGTATGTTGACTTTTATTATGGCGGGCTTTCCGGCCCGCCCCACAAGAATTTGGTTTATTGTGGGGTGGGCCGGACAGCCCGCCCTTCTCATAAATTACTTATTTTTACTTAGTTATATATAGAAATCCGGTTTGATTATTGAATAAATCTAATCTTGCACCATACGATTAAAATCGCAGCTACCCGAACAAAGCCTGCTGAAGCAGGCTTCAAAACCCTTGATTTTACGTTAGTCCGCGCAGGCGGACTTTGTTTGTTTAGCCGCGACTTATAGTCGTTCGGGCTTGGTGCAAGATATGAGCCTACCTACGTATATTTCAAAAATCAAAACTCCCTACTCCCCACTCCCTATCCCAATATCAAGCTAGCCTGAGAGAATAAGCTACGACGATTTAGCTAACTACATAAAATATGGCTACCGAGCAGAATTTGATTTTGGATTTGACAATAGTGTTGGGGGCTTCAGCACTGGGAGGGTATCTAGCAAATCAACTACGTCAACCTGTTCTGCTTGGCTATTTAGCCAGTGGATTAGTTGTAGGCCCTTTTGGTTTCAAGCTATTAAGGGATGTTCCCCAAATTCAATCTTTGGCGGAAATTGGTGTTGCTTTTTTGCTGTTCGCCTTGGGTGTAGAATTTTCCTTGGCAGAACTGAAACGAATCAAAAATATTGCCCTGCAAGGTAGTCTGCTGCAAATTGGGCTGACAACTATACTTGTAGCACTTATTACTGTTATTTTTGGTTGGGTATCTGGAGTAACTCAGGGAATCTTTCTGGGAGCGGTGCTTTCTCTCTCTTCTACTGCGGTAGTGTTGAAAACACTGACAGAAAGAGGTGAAACGAATACATTACATGGGCAAATTATGCTAGCGATTTTAATTGCCCAGGATTTGGCTTTGGGTGTGATGTTAGCAGTTTTGCCCGCTCTCAAGCAACCGGAAAATTTTGCTTCTGCGCTAGCTGTTGCTTTATTAAAAGTGCTAGTATTTGCAGCAGTGGCTTTAGCCTTGAGTCGGTGGGTAATACCTCGTGTAATTGCAAGTGTTGCAGCTACCGAGAGTAATGAATTATTTCTTTTGGTAGTAATTGCTTTATGTTTGGGAGTTGCTTTAACTACAGAAAGTCTGGGTCTTTCGATTGAAATGGGGGCGTTTGTCGCCGGGTTGATGATTTCGGAAATTGACTATGCAGACCAAGCACTGGCAAAAGTTTTACCTCTGCGGGATACTTTCGCTAGCCTTTTTTTCGCCTCGATTGGTATGCTAATCAATCCGGGTATTTTAATCCAGAATTTTGGACTAATTTTAGGACTGGTAATTTTAATTATGTTGGGCAAAGCTGCAATTGTTTTGTCTATTGTTCTCAGGTTTGGTTACTCACTGAAAACTGCTATTATGGTGAGTTTTGGTATTAATCAAATTGGGGAATTTTCCTTTGTATTAGCTTTGACTGGTTTGAGATTAGAACTCATTTCTAAACAAACTTATTTGTTGCTGTTAGGAACAACAGCAATTACGCTGGTATTGACTCCCATGTGGTTTACAATCGCACCTCGCTTGGCAGATAATTTCACCCAGATACCTTTATTGGCGAAATTTCTGGGGCGATTTTCCACCCCAAAAAGCCTATCTTTACCAGAAAAGATAAATGGTCATGTGGTGGTAGCGGGTTACGGAAGGGTAGGACAAGTAATAGTCAAGATTTTACAAAGCCAAGGTTATCCAGTGCTGGTGATTGAGAATAGTGAAGCAGCGGTGCAAAGGTTGCGGTTTCACAAAATTCCCTATATTTTTGGGGATGCTGATTCCGAGTTAGTAATGGAAAAAGCACACTTAGAAACCGCAAAAGCCTTAGCAATAGCTTTACCAGATCCCGCCAGTACTCGTTTGCTTCTCAAACGTGCGCTTTCTATTGCACCGGAGTTGGATATTATTGCGCGATCGCATTCTGACAGAGAAATTGACTTTTTGACTCAGATGGGTGCTAAAGAAGTAGTGCAACCTGAATTTGAAGCGGCGCTAGAATTAGGAAACCATCTACTGAAAACTTTAGGTGCATCAGAAAGTCATATTCAGGCTATCATCAACGCCATTCGCACAGACCGATACTTAAGTATTCGACCAGAAAGAGAATTAGAAAGGTAGTGCAAGAATAGTGCAAGAATGTATATAGCGGTTCCTAGTCTGCTGAGGTACAAATTTATCTGTGTCCATCTGTGTTTATCTGTGGTTAATTACCTCTTTGTGTACCTCACGCTTATCGGGAAACGCTATAAACCCGTAACTCACAATAAATAATAAAAATGCCTTTCCCCAATTCCCAATGCCCAATGCCCAATGCCCTAATCCCTACTCCCTACTCCCTATTATTTAGGCAGTATAAGTGACAAGATTTGTAGAAGTCAACCAAAGACAAGCTACAGTATATTTCGCGAATACTGAATCATGTTTGGCATTACAAGAACCCTTCAGTTCCACAGTTTTTGTTGCATCTTTGACCAATTTAGCCTGATAATTGTATAGGGAACCATCAGGTTTTTCAAAAGTGAGTTCAGCGCGAATTATATTTTTATCTGCACTTTGCTCAATAATTCTACCTGCTACTTTATAGTTAAACCAATCCCAGCCATAGCGGAAGATTAGTTCTCTTTCCAAAACTTGAATTGAAGTTGGCAGAATTCCCCAGCCTCGATAGACATTTTGCAAGCATTTAATATCGCCAGTACGGGTCAAAATCGACTTAAATGAACCTTGGTCGATGTTACCGTAATATCTTCCTTCTGGGAAATCTATTAGTGTTGGTGCAAATCGATGTCCGCCAAAGTGGCTAGATTTCCAAAGCCGCACATTTTTCAAATTCAAATCAGCAACAGTAGCTGTAGCATGAAAATAAAAAGGATTGCCATATCTAGAACAGCATTGGTCATGACTACCATGAGTACACACTAAAATATCTCTTGCAGTTGTTTCTACTTCAAAAATAGGGTTTTTACCCCATAAGAATTTTTTGATAACCGTTGCTGCTTGCTCGATATTTTCTAAACGAAACTCTCGTTTGTGATAACCATTACTCAGCCCCTCTTGTTTTTGATAAATCAAAAGAGTTGTATGGTCTTTTTTGTGTGACAAATTATCAGCAATCAAGAGAAATTTTATCGGTTTTTTAGCGCGTTTTACCTCCTCTACTAGAATTCGCAAATTGTCGGGAACCCATTTGGAATGAAAGGCTTCCGACATCCAAGGCATTGGGCACTCAACTAAGATGTAAGTTTGCTGATTGGAGCCACTACCAATAATATCTTCTCCTAGTTTGCGGGAGTTATCAGAACAAAAAAAAGTGTTCATCTAAGCGTAATTGATTGATGTACTTGAAGGACAGAGGATATTACGAGCAGAGATGGTATTTTTATTTACAACCTCCCCAAAAAATATTGCTCGTTATTGTTAGTTTCTACAAATCTTTGCTGGGAATAGTTAGCAAGATAAAAAAATAACAATGCCACCTTTCCAGCCAAATCATCGTAGCCACTTTATAACATCATTTCCAACCCAAATTTGTACTATAAATAATTTTTTTGTAAAAGAACTTTTTACTATTTTGAAAAAAGCCCCTTTAATTGAAAATGACGTTTGTAAAATTTTTAATTGTTGTCAGTCAGGTTGAGTAAACCTTTTTTCAAAGTAAAAGTAGCCACATTTGCCATCATTTTTTACACGGCTTTAATGCTGTGTTTTGCATCTTCTTGGCGTCCCTTCATCAGCTTTGCGCTTGTGCTTTCATCTGGAACTTTACCCCGATACTGAAATTCACAAGTTCTCAAAATATCTGTGAATTTTTCACCAAGAAATGGATGAACAAACTGATTTTCTTTTTCAGTAGATATATCTACTGATGTAGTTTTGGCATTCTTTGTTAAGAATTTTTCCCCAATATCCAATTGAAATATATCTCTTAGTAGATGCATGTTGCAAAAGATTCTCAATAGATTGCAAAAAAAAAGAAAGCCAATAAAAACTAGAAGGGTTAACACTTTAACCCTATGCTTCGTCATTATGAAGCTAATGAAAATACTAGCAATTTTTTAGTACTAGAATTACCGCCAAAAGAAGTATTTCTACTCAACTTTTATTGGTTTAATTCCGTAACATTAACGAGAATCTTAGTTTCTAGAAAGCCTTGGGGAACACATGAGTGCTAATTACTTTGAGATATTTTCTCAACTGACCTGTTACGCTATCTTACCTCCTGAACAGTAGATTAGGAATCAAAAATAGGGCTTGCTTAGAATCTAACTGAAATTAGCAATAAATGCAAGTATTTGGCAATATTTATAATGAAGGTTAAAATCGTGACAGTGCCATTTCCACTAAAATCACGCTTAATAAGCATTAAATAGCTGAATAATACGCCATTATCAAGGTTTGAGCCTACTGTACTAAAAGATAATGATTCTCAAATATCACAAATTCTTGCAAATATTCTAAAAAAGTTGCTACAAGGGTGAGCTTTATTGTCATTTTCTTTACTAATAGAGTCAGTAGGTGACAGTTTTGCAATTGAAAATAAGGTAAGGAAATATAGCAGTCCGCGCAACCCGACGTGAAAACAAGAAACCCGGTATCTCCCAGAAACCCGGTTTCTGAGAAGTTTCAATTTTCACAAATCCAATAGGATTGCTATATCAATCTTTTTAAGCCTTATCCTTTGGCTTTTGACCGCGTTCGGGAAGCAAGAAGCTGTAAAATAAATTTCGGGATGTGTAGAGACGCGAAATTTCGCGTCTCTACAAACCGATTAAAATGGGTTATAACTCTTGCAAACGTCAGCTTTTAGCTTAATGCGCCCGCCCATTCCAAAATTTATTTCCGGGCGGTTTGTCGAGTAGGTGCAAGATGTGAAATAAACAACTGATGAGAAAATCTATCTTCCCTATTCCCTCCCCCGCTTAAAACCTGGGGCTATCCCTACTCCCTACTCCCTACTCCCTACTCCCTAATCTCAATGGTTACTATGGAAAACATAGAAAAATCTAATGATTTGTTGCAATGGCTAGGGCAACTTTCCACTTTGATTCAGAATTGAACCATTTTTTACCACCTAGTAAAAGGCAGGTGAGAATAGAGCATTTTTTTAATGACAGAGCTTCAATTAAAGATATGATTGAGGCTTTGGGTGTACCTCATCCAGAAGTAGATTGTATTGAGGTTAACGGAGAATCAGTAGATTTTTCATATATTGTGCAGGATGGAGACATCATCAATGTCTATCCCATTTCCGCTGCTACAAAAATTTCTGTTTTCAGCCAAGTACGGCCGAAACCATTAAAGATTATCCGCTTTGTATTAGACATTCATTTAGGAAAACTGGCGTCATCTTTACGGCTGTTAGGCTTTGATACACTATACCGAAATGATTACGATGATGCAGAATTAGCAGATATTTCCAGTAGCCAAACACGAATTCTTCTCACGCGTGACAAAGGTCTTTTGATGCGAAGTATAGTTACTTATGGCTACTATGTTAGAAGTACTGACCCACAGCAACAAATTGTAGAAGTATTGCGGCGTTTTGATTTATTTAAATCAGTATCGCCTTTTCAACGATGTCTGCGTTGCAATGGGTTATTAAAAACTGTGGCTAAGGAAACTATTATCGATGAGTTGCCAGAAAGCGTGGTACTGTACACGAATGAATTTCATCGTTGTCAAGACTGTGGTCAGTTATATTGGAAAGGGTCGCATTATGAGCGATTACAACAATTTATTGACGGAATCCTGGAAACAAGTTAAGAGTTAGGAGTTAGGAGTTAAGAGTTAGGAGTTAAGAGTTAGGAGTTAAGAGTTAAAAATTCAAAATTCCTCACTCCTAACTCCTAATTCCTCACTCCTAATTCCTAACTCCTAACTTGTTGTGACTTTAATATTAGCGCTCGATTTTGGCGGTACTAAGCTAGCGGCGGCGATGGTGAATGCTAATTCTAGAGAATGGCTGGGTTACGATCGCCGTCTTTCACCAGAAAATGCAAGTGCTAGCACTGATTTGGAAATTATGCGATCGCTTATTCATTCTCTGTTGCAAGGGGCGAAACCTGCTGCTATTGGTGTGAGTTTCGGCGGGCCTGTTGATGCAACTACGGGTACGGTGAGGTTATCGCATCATGTCGCTGGATGGGAAAATATACCGTTGCGGGAATTGTTGGAAGAGGAATACGGGGTTCCTGCTAGTGTTGATAATGATGCAAATGTGGCGGCGTTGGGTGAGTATCGCTATGGTGCAGGTCAGGGATACGATAGTTTGTTTTATGTTACTGTCAGCACTGGCGTGGGGGGTGGCTGGATACTCAATGGTAAGTCTTGGCGAGGTGCGGATGGTATGGCGGGGGAAATTGGACACATGGTTGTAGATCCTGCTGGGCCGGTATGTTTGTGTGGGAAGCGGGGATGTGTGGAAAGGTTGGCGTCAGGGCCTTATATGGCGCAGGATGTGAGGGAAGAATTGGGGACAAGGGACACGAGGAAGGAGACAAGGGGAGAGATTTTGAGGGGTTTGGTGGGGGGTAATTTGGAGTTGGTGACGGGGAAGGTTGTGAGTGAGGCGGCGGTACTAGGGGATGGGTTGGCGCAAGAAATTTTGTATCGGGGTGCTTGGGCGTTGGGGGTGGGTATTGGTAATGTGGCAAATGTGCTTAACCCGCAGCGGTTTGTTTTGGGCGGTAGTGTGACGAAGGCGGGGGAAAGATGGTGGGAAGTGGTGCGGAAGGTGGCGCGAGAGACGGCGTTACCGGAGGTTAATTTTGAGGTTGTTCCGGCGGCGTTGGGAGATGATGCACCGCTTTGGGGGGCGGTGGTGTTGGCTGAGTTTCTAGTTAAATGAATAGTTAGAAATGCGATCGCATAGCTAAATGCATGATGGATTCACGCGATCGCATTCCAGCACATCGATATTTTTGTTAAGAAAATTGGCATACTCTTAACATCAAATTTATAATTTATCTGGGTAAGAATTAGGTTAATACTAATGTTGCAATCCATTGAAGGAGTTTATAAGTACGGTAAAGTAGAGCTTTCCGAATTCCCATCCGATGTATCAGAAAGTCGTGTAATTGTAACTTTTTTAGAACCAAAAAAAACGCAACAAAAAAAGCAGATAATGCGCTTTGGTATGTTCTCAGGAAATAAACAATCAACAGAAGCAGATTTTCAAATTGCTGAATTTCAAGGAGATAGTGAAGACGGCTTAGACTGGTCGTAGGTAAATATGAAGTACGTTGTCGATACTCATGCACTGATTTGGTTTCTCGAAGGAAATTCACGCTTGGGTATAAATGCTAATGCTATTCTCTCTAATCCTGATTCTCAATTAATTATCCCTGCGACGACATTAGCCGAGGCTGTTTGGATTGTTGAAAGAGGAAGAACATCTATTCCTTCTGCGAAGGATTTATTTTTAGCAATTGAAGCTGACCCCCGTGTAGTAATTTATCCACTTGATAAAGAAGTAATTGAAACAACTATAAGTTTATCTGCTATCAATGAAATGCACGATAGGCAAATTGCTGCAACCGCGCTAGTTTTGGCAAGCAAAGGAGAGAAAGTACAATTACTAACATGTGACTTGAATATAACAGCATCAGGTTTAGTTTCGATTGTTTGGTAATGCGATCGCGTTCATTTTTCCAACTGTGGTTAATTAACCACTAACTACTAAATCTGTATCTAATTGAGAATTTAGATAAGTCCACAATTGCAAATCAGTAAAATCGGGAATTACCATAAATGCCCCTTTCTGTTGTAAAATTTTGGGGTCTTGGGTGGAAGCGACGCCTATAGTACGGATACCTGCACCCACGGCGGAACGTATTCCCGAAGGAGAGTCTTCGAGGGCGATCGCATTTTCTGCTGTTATTCCCAATTTATTGAGTGCGACTTGATAGGGTGCGGGATCGGGTTTCCCTGCTATACCATCTTCAGCAATGACAACTATATCAAAAGTATCTTTTAGCTCAAAAAGTTCTATAGCAAAATGCACATTTAATCTGGGTGCATTCGTAACTAAAGCGCGTTTTAGTTGATGTGTTTCTGTCCAAGCTAATAATTCGGAAAATCCTGCTAGAGGTTGAAGATTTTTCGCTTTCTCGCGGTAACGTGCTTCTTTTTCTTCTGCAAATTTTGCTCCCTCTTCTGGTGATAATTGGGGCAAAATTTCTTGTATAATTTGAGGATTAAGCCTGCCACTAATCCGCGTTTTGTAGAAGTTTTCGTCTATTTCCATGCTGTAATTCAAAAGCATTTCCCGCCAAGCTATATAGTGGATTGGGTCGGTGTTGGCAATCGTTCCGTCTAGGTCAAAAAGAATTGCTGCCAGCATGGTTAAGCCTTATGTAAATAATTGTTAAGCTTACTTATATAGTTTACATTGTTTTTTCCCTTTAATGAAAATTTTCTGGATTGATAAGGATAAAAAAACTATAATTAAGGTTATGAGTGACGACAACTTATGATTAAGTACCACTTGTAAGGGCGGATGGGTTAGTCTGTCTTTAGGGGTTTACTTCGCGTCAAACTTTTCTATATAATTCAGATGCAACTAACCAATAAATTATTTCGTATTGATGATCTGAATGTGCAAATTTATGAAAGTGAAGCCGAATTAGCACAGGATGCAGCAGAAATTGCACATAAGTATTTACAGAATGTTCTCCAGCACAATGGTAGTGCTGCTGTATTGCTAGCAACAGGTAATTCCCAGATTAAATTTTTGGAGAAATTGACAGCATTGGGTGGTATTGATTGGTCAAAGATTACCTGTTTTCATTTAGACGAATATTTGGGAATTTCTGCTAATCATACAGCAAGTTTTCGCTACTATTTGCGGGAAAGGGTGCAAAAGCAGTTAAACCCGCAAGAATTTCACTACATAGAGGGTGATAGTTTAGAACCTTTGCAAGAGTGCGATCGCTATACAAAATTACTGAAAGCACAGCCTATCGATTTGTGTTTTTTGGGTGTGGGAGAAAACGGACATCTTGCTTTCAATGAACCATCCGTGGCAAATTTTAATGACCCATACAGTGTTAAACTGGTGAAGCTCGATTCAGTAAATCACCAGCAACAGGTAAAGCAAGGTCATTTTCCTAATTTGGAAAGTGTACCGAAATATGCTTTTACTGTTACAATCCCGACGATTTGTGCAGCGAAAAAAATTATCTGTCTTGCACCAGGAACAAATAAAGCTAATATTGTGCAAAAGATGTTGCAAGGAAATATTACTACAAATTGTCCGGCTTCTATTCTGCGCCAACAACCGCAAGCAACGTTATTTTTGGATGAAAAATCTGCGGCGTTGATTGAGAGTTAGGAGTTAGGAGTTAGGAGTTAAGAGTTCAGAAAACGCTATATTACTGACATCTTGCACCAATCTCAACAAACCTAAAATTAGCCCGGAAATAAATTTCGGGCTAAAAGCTGAAGTAGGTTTTTAACCGACTGTGTAAGAGTTTTAACCCATTTTAATGGGTTTAAGCTATAAGCCGGAAATTTATTTCCAGGCTTTTCGCAATTGATGCAAGATGTCAGATATTACAGCTTTGCATAAGTTCGTAGCGTTTTGAAACGCAGAGGGACGCAGAGTAAGCGCAAAGGAACGCAGAGTATTTTTGAGTTTAATTCGTTACGAATTTGTGCAATATTGTACTTACAACTCAAATAAGATTGCTATATTCAACTCCTAACTCCTAACTCTTAACTCCTAACTCTCATCAATACCCACTCAATATTCCCCGTCGCTTCGCTTCTCGTTCGGCGAAGCGAAAAAGCAATAATCCCACAGTAAAATATATTCCCGCATTAACGAAAGCTACAACCAACTTTGTGAAATTTAAACTTTCACCCCGCGCCATTAAATCACGCAGTACTTCTGCGCCGGGAGTAAAGGGTAAGAATTGCGCTAGTATGTTGAGTGGTGATGCCCATGTCTCAGTGGGAGTCGCAAGCAAAAACAAGGGTAGAAATTGAACAATTCCTAACAATTGTCCGACTCGCTTGAACAATAACGCTAAAGAACCTAATGTAAAACCAAGACCATAGGCTCCCAATACAATGGTGATAAGTGGTAAAAGCAATGCTGGAGGAAAGTTGAGATGACTGCCGGTAAGTGCCATGATGATAAATAAACTGCCCAGTACGAGCAATATTTGGATTGTAAGTTCTGCCAATGTCCGCACTAAGAAGATTTTAGTAGCACCATATCGAGAGAGAAATAATTGCTCTAAAGTGCCTGTTTGAGCTTCCATTCCTAATCCTATCGCCATGTCTCCCATAACGAATAATACTAAATTCCAAAGTACATAGCCGATAACGATTGAGTCGAGTTTATCACCTAATTGTAAAGCAGGACCAGCAATGTAACGAGTGCTTAAAAACAACCCAAAAAACATGGTGGTAGTAATGATAACAAACCCTAATGTTTCTAATGGGTAGCGACGAAATTGAATCCAACTACGACGCAATTCTGCTAGGAATAATTCAAGCACCTCTATTTCTTCCTTCTCTAACTAATTTCAAAAATATTTGCGTAAGGTCAGCTTCTTCTTTTTCTACTCGATACAGTGGTATAGGATTGAGAATAGCAAGAACTTTATATAGTAATTCTTGCTGTCGAACATAAATAATTTTTTCTTCTGTTACATCTACACCCATTGCTTCTAATGCGTTGAGGCGTAACGTATCAAGCATATCTTCTATCTCAATTTTGTAAGCTGTACCAGAAAATTGCCTGATTAATTGTTGAGTTGGTAATTCTGTGAGTATTTCACCTTTTTGGATAATGGTAATTCTATCTGAAAGTTCTTCAGCTATTGCTAATTGGTGAGTTGTTAATAAAATAGCGCAACCAGATGCAGCAATTTCGCGCACCAAAATTTTGACATCTTCTGTTGCTTCTACATCAAGTCCTAAAGTTGGTTCATCTAATAATAAAAGCTGAGGTTGATGAATTAATGCCACTGCAAATGCTAACTTCTGTTGCATTCCCCGTGAAAGTTGCTGCACCGGGGTACGGCGTTTGTGGGTTAACCGAAATCTTTCTAAAAGTGCGTTTCCTGATAGGCGTGCTTTTCGTCGCGAAAGTCCTTTCAGTACCCCAAAATATTCTAAATTTTCTTCTGGAGTTAGTTGCCAGTAGAGGTTACGGTTTCCTTCCAATACTGCACCTAATTTTTGCAGCGCTGCTGGGTTACGGTGAGGATCACTCCCGCTTATTCTCACTGAACCTCCATCCGGCTCAATCAGTCCGGCTATCATTTTAATTGTTGTTGTCTTGCCTGCACCATTAGGACCAAGAAAGGCTAACACTTCACCTGATGCAATGGTTAAGGAAACATTTTGAACTGCTGGAACAGTTTGGTTATTTTGGCGGTAGGTTTTCTTGAGGTTGTAGGCTTCCAGTGCGTTCATAGGGAATGTATGGCATCGTAGTTTATATTGGCAAAATCTTACTGAAGACGTAATTCACAACCTAACAATTTTCCCTACTTAGGAGGGTTTTTTATTTTTCACAAAAAAATTGATTTCCTCTTTAGTTTTACTAAGAATACAACTCCTTTATAAACACAAAAAAATTGTAGCAATTCTAATAGCCCCACAGACTCAAGTCTGGGGCTACACGTACAAAGCCCACCTCCGTGGGCTGTAAGGATTTTAGGGCGTGTTTTAGTGAAGACAGAGGTTTAAATGTCATCTGTTTGGCTATGAGTAAAGTAGTAATTTAGGATTTTGTGTTAGGCATGGGCTTCAGTTCAGAGAAACTAAACGCAGCCCGTCAACGTTTACTTGACACAGTTATCGAGTATTTCCTTTCAAGGGAGGGCGTTGAGGCTTTATATATTCAAGGTTCTGTTGCAGCAGGTTCAACAGACGAATTCTCAGATATTGATTTTCGGGTTGTGATTCAGCCAGAAGTGTATGAGCAGTATATCTCAGAGCGTTTTTCTGCTCCTAAACATTGGGGAGAGTGGCTTTATAACGAATGGGCAGGCAGATTTTGGGTTTGCGTCTCTCACTTCAAACCATTCAACAAAGTTGATGTACTTTACTTCAAGCCAGAAGATCTTCAGCCTTCTCCCTGGTTTTCGCTACCAACTCAAGTGATTTACGATCCCAAAAATTTGGTAAGAGAAGTCATTCAAGCTTCTAAAGGATTAGAGTTTACCTTAGACATTGGGGAAGTCGATCAGCTCATAAGCAAAGGTCTAGCCTATGCAGAGGAAGCATATCGTCGAGTCATGCGTGAGGAGCTTTTCTATGCTCAATCTCTGCTAGATAGTTTTCGAGGAATTCTGATGCAGCTTGACGATTATTTCCGAAATAGCCCCTCTTCTTCGGCTTCAGCATCTCACTTTGAGCAGCGCGGTAGTCAAACGCTGATCGAGGTTTTGAAACTCTCATATACGCTGCTAGATAAGCAATCTATACTTCACGCTTTAGGTGAATTATTGAAGGTTTATCAAAATCAGGTCGTCAAACTCTATGAAGCACTGTCCCTAAAACGGGATAAAGAAGCCGATTTATACTGGATTAATACTATCCTTGAATTGTGCGAGTCCGTACTCTAGGGGTAACTGTAACCAGACCCAAAAGTTGTCAGGGTCTGGTTACAGTTACCCCATCCGTTCCCGCAAACATTCCGCAATACGCCGCGCTGCACCCGGTTTTCCCATCCGTCGCCAACCATTTTTCGCAATCGCGTGTAACTCGTCTGGGTTGGCGAAAAGCGATCGCACTACCTCGACAACTTCATGCGGTTCCTGAACTAAAATTACAGATGACCCCAAAAGACGACTCTGTGCTTCCGCAAAGGCATAATTAAACTGCGGTCCACCTCCTGGAATGGTAATAGCCGGTTTACCCAAACCCACAAATTGTTCTGTCGCTGTCCCCGCCATGGCGATCGCTATATCTCCCAAATGCAGGCAATCGTTATAAGCGTTTTTTGTCAAAATAAAATATGCATTTTTTTGCTTAAATGTCAAGGCTTCAGTATCAGGAAGTTTAATTGGAGATTGTGAGTGGGGACGCCAGCCGTGAGATTGCAGAATTTGGTGAATGCTATCAAAGTGTAAACTACGAGCGATCGCACCTAAAAATACCACTGTTCCAGAAGAGTGTCCTTGGAAATCTCTTTCTTGGAAAATTGCCGTTAATGCAGACACCGCAATTAAAATTTTCTGCCAATTGGCGTAGGCTTCTGGGGGACGGGAACCAGGTAGGAGAGTTACAATTAGCGGTCTAACTAATTCTTCCTGTTCAACATTAAAATTGAAAAACCGTGCAGTAGGAAAAGAGGGTTCCAAACCATCCATCATCGGATTCCCCAAATCAAACGCGGGAATAGGCCACTGTTTTAATACCTCTGTGGTGAGGGAATCTCTGGGAAAAACAGCCTTGCAACGACGGCGATTCATTAACCAGCGTTCCCAAGGGTGATAAACTGAACCGGAAAAATTTTCCCAGCGTGCAGCTTTGCTTTTCCGTTTCAACATCCCCCTTTCATCTCGTACGTGGTACTCTGATTTAGCCGTACCGACAAAAGCATAGTTAGCACCGCTCATCCATGCAAACAATAACGGTACAATATCCCCCACAGCTAAAATAGCAGTTTGATTACCTAATTTTTTTTGAGAATTGACCCAGTTGCGGACAGTTTTAATCTGATTCAAAGTTAGTTGTACTAATCCCCCACGCAGATCGCGCATTAATTCGCGTTTATCCATATAAACAAAGCCGCCAGAAGGCATAGTACGGACTGAACCGATCAGGGGAATATCTAAATTTTGGTAAGCGTATCCTTCACCCACCAAAGGTAAAGCGAAGATATCTGGCGGGTTGGGTTGTTGCTGGAGTTCATGTAAAATGCGAACTGCAATTACATCCTCTCCATGGCCATTGCTTAAAACCAATAGCCGCAACCTCGAAGCAGTTCCCGGTGTTTTAGAAGTTAAGGGTAAAGAAGATATATCACTCATAAGAAACAAAAACTTAAAATTTACTGTCTTCTTGGGCAAGAGGAATAAATGGGGGTATAAATCCGCGCTTGGCTGGAAGTTAGTAATTATCCCCATTACCTAACCTCAGTACAAGAGTACAAACTAACTCCCAGTGAATCAGATTAATTACTATGCGAGTTTCTTCTGCTGCAATTTTTACTTTAGCTACTTTGACAGCTGGCAATGTGACTCAACAAGCAGTAGCTGCACCTGCTAACACTCCCACTCAGGTTAAAAAAGTAGGAAACGTGGTAGTTCCCGTGACGGAAGCAACGCCTACAAGGGTAGATACAATCGCATCGCCGGAAGTAATCGCGGTTGAACAATTTTCCCAAAAATCCGCAACCGTGCAAAGTGGGACGAATAACAATTCAGTAGTAGTAACAACCTCGCAACAGACTGTAAAACAGAACAAAGGGACCAAACAAGTCAAAAGTCAAAAGTCAAAAGTCAAAACTTCCAACAGTCTCCCCCCCAGCCCCACTCCCTCTTCTTCCCCCACTCCCCACTCCCCACTCCCCACTCCCTCTCCTACTACTGATTTAGTCGTCCCTGCTACAGATGTACAAGTAGTAGGTGCAACACCTGAGTTACAGCAGATAATTCGCAGTGTAATTAAAACTCAAGTTGGTGGTGAAACTAACCAAACTCAGCTACAGCAAGATGTCGCAGCTATTCTGAATACTGGTTTATTTGCTAATGCTAGCGTGAATAGCCGCAGTACTAAGGAAGGATTGATTGTAACGTATCAAGTGCAACCAGTGGTAGTGCGATCGCTGCAAATTTCTGGTGCAAAAGCACTTACCTACCAAGTGGTTTCGCCAAATTTCCAACCTCAATTTGGAAAACCTATCAGTCCCGCCGCCCTCAAGCAAGCAGTACAACAAGTTAATAAGTGGTACGCTGACAATGGTTATAAATTGGCGCGGGTAATATCAATACAACCCAATCGCGAAGGCGTCCTGAATCTAAATGTAGCAGAAGGGGTAGTTGGTGATATTAAGTTTCGCTTTGTCAATGACGAAGGAGAGGCGGTTGATGATAAGGGTAAACCAATAGAGGGACGCACTAAACCAGATTTTCTCAGACAACAACTAAAGCTTAAACCTGGTCAAGTTTTCCAAGAAAATGTAGTTAGGGAAGATTTACAGCAACTTTATAAATTAGGTTTATTTGAAAGTGCGAATGTGGCACTAGAAGGAGACGCAACAAAAGTTGATGTCATTTACCAACTTAAAGAAGTTGGCGCACGTTCTGTTAATGTGGGAGGTAATTACAGTGCTGACCAAGGTATAGTCGGTAGCATTGACTATCGTGACCAGAATGTTGGCGGCGTTAACGATAATTTAGGCGTGAATCTTCAGCTAGGTGCGCGGGACTTCCAATTTGATAGTAAATTTACCAGTCCCTATCGTGCTAGTAACCCCGATCGCTTGGGTTATAGTGTTAATGCCTTCCGCAAACGGGGACTTTCAGATACTTTCGATGGTGATGTGAAGTTGGCTAATGGTGATAGAGTTAGGGAAGGTCAACTTGGCGGTAGTCTCAGTTTCCAAAGACCAATTGATGATTGGGACGCCAGTTTAGGATTTAATTATAGCCGTACTAGTATTCGCGATCGCGATGGTAAAATTACCCCGAAAGATGAAAAGGGCAATCCTCTATCTTTAAGTGGTACTGGTATCGACGACCTAGCTACCGTATCTTTCACTGCATCTAAAGACCGCCGGAATAACCCCTTTAATCCCACTCAAGGTTCTATCCTCAGTTTCAGTACAGAACAATCTGTACCTATTGGTCAAGGTAACATTTCCATGAATCGTTTGCGGGCAAATTACAGTCAATTCGTACCAGTTAAGTTATTTGATACACAAAAACCCCAAGTAATTGCCGTGAATCTTCAAGCAGGCACAGTGATTGGTGACTTACCGCCTTACGATGCTTTTAACTTAGGTGGTCCCAATTCCGTACGCGGTTATGAATCTGGTGATGTTGGTAGCGGTCGGAGTTACGTATTGGCTTCCGCAGAATACCGTTTTCCCATCTGGGAAGCATTCGGAGGCGTAGTTTTTGCTGACTTTGCCTCAGATTTAGGTTCTGGTGATACAGTAGTAGGAAACCCTGCGGGAGTGCGTGATAAACCAGGCAGTGGTTTTGGTTATGGGGCGGGTATACGTTTTGATTCGCCCTTGGGGTTAATTCGGGCTGACTACGGTATAAATGATGAAGGAGAAAGTCGATTACATTTCGGTATCGGTCAGCGTTTTTGATTTGGGATTTTAAATTTTGATTTAATTATGGATTCTAGTATATGCAGTGAATAGTATACCCTAATCTAGAATCTAAAGATAAATCGCCCAAACCCAACTCTAAAATCCCAAAACAAAAAGATTATGCTAACTGGTACAAAATTGCAGGGTGGGAAATATACCTTAGATCAGGAAATCGGACGAGGTGGCTTTGGCATCACGTTCAAAGCTACTCATCACTACTTAAATCAGGTAGTGGTGATTAAAACCCTGAATGAGAAACTACGCCAACATCCTGATTTTGCCAAGTTTGAGCGTCAATTCCAAGATGAAGCCAGACGCTTGGCTACCTGTGTCCACCCCAATATTGTCCGGGTCAGCGACTTTTTTCTCGAAAATGGGCTGCCTTACATGGTGATGGAATACATCCCCGGCGAAACTTTGGGAGAAGCATATATTCTGCCAGGAATACCTTTACCAGAGATAACAGCAGTTCATTACATCCGTCAAATCGGCGCAGCATTACAGGTGGTGCATCAAAATGGTTTGCTGCATCGGGATGTGAAACCGGATAATATTATCCTCCGCCAAGGAACTCAGGAGGTAGTGCTGATTGATTTTGGCATTGCTCGAGAGTTTAATAGTGGAGTCAGACAGACTCACACAGGAATGGTTTCTGAGGGGTATTCCCCAATTGAACAGTATCTGACGCAAGGATCGCGCACGCCTGCTACAGATGTTTACGGTTTAGCAGCAACACTGTATTCATTCTTAACGGGACAAGTACCCATGCCTGCTTTGTTGCGCGATCGCGAACAAATGCCCACCCCCCGTGAGTTACAACCTTACTTAAGTGCTGCTGTCAACCAAGCGGTAATGCGTGGCATGGCAGTAGAAGCGAAGTTTCGCCCCCAGACAGTGGAAGAATGGCTAAAACTGCTACCCGGTGAAGCAACTAGTCCTGTGCCACAGCCAGTAGCAACTAATACAGTTGCAACAGTAGTTTTATCTAATGAAGACAAAGCCTCTCAACAAGAGACTGCAAAGGTAAATATTGCCTCACGTTTAGCGAATCTGACTAAATTCACTCCCAAATTGCGATCGCCTAAAGTATACATTGGTGCAGGTGTAGCCTTAGTTGCGGCTACAGCAGGTTTTGGCATTACCAGTATGTTATCTAAACCTAAGCCTGAGCCAGAGCAATTTTCAAAACCGTTTTTTGAACAGCCAAAAAATAATGATACTTCAGCAGAAGTACCCACTACAAACACACCCTCACCTACAGCGACTGAAACCAACACCGCTAATACATCATCACAGCCAAAAGTAGAATCAGCATCTACCACTAGTACTCCGAGGCGGCGCAAGCGTAATCGTCGTGTTAACTCAGAATCTCAATCCCCAAATCCGAATGTAACAGAAGAATCTTCGAGAGACTATTCAGCGACAGGAGAATCGCGCCGCCAATCTCAAGAAGAAAAAACCCCTGCATCTGCAAATACACCTAGCACTTCTCCATCACCATCACTAGTGGAAAAATTGCGAACAATTCGGGACACTCGAGGAACTCCTTCTCCTTCATCTTCACGAAAACAGTCACCATCTTCTAGTAGAGTTTCTCCCTCACAGCCACCAGTTAGAGAACCTAATTCTGTTGTTGTACCAATAACACCAGCAGCCAGGGAATTTAAGCAATCAGATCCTTCTTCTGTGGTAGTCCCAACTCAAGAGGTGAAGCAAAATTCCGGTGCAGAAAGCCAAACTCAAAAGGAAGAATAGGGGCTAGGGGGTAGGGGTTTAGGGGCTAGGGATAGCCTTGTCAAGATAGTGCAAATCGAAGTAAAGCTGCAAGATTCCCGACTTTTTGAAGCTGAACTTCCCCCGGTGCAAATGTACTAAACAGCCCTTAAACCCTTGCCAAATAAAGAACCTAGCCTTTATGGGCAATACATGTGTACCCATGTAAGTCATAGAACAATTTGCACATTTGTGGTAAGCTAAAAAACGGGGGGTCAACGCCTCAAACTCGCGACGCCACGCCCCTTTGACAATTTGTACCCAGTAACAGGGAATCAAAAAACTTTGAAACCCGCTCTGGTCAACAGTTAGCTCTTTTTTCTTGGGGGGAAGTTCAGTTGAAGAAGTTGGGAATCTGACTACCCGCAACCCCGTAGAACTAATGACAAGCGGGTTACAATTCGCGGTACAACAGATAGTCAGTGCTTGGGGATGTTTTTCGTGTTTAGCCATGAGTAATACCATTTCACGTTAATCACGATACATATAAATTTTGTAGAGACGCGAAATTTCGCGTCTCTACACCGTCTATATTTGTATCAGAGTTTTTGTGAAATGGTATAAGGGAATCAATTGCTGTTGCGACCAGAAGAATTTTCTGCTTCCAAACCTCAATTAACTCGGTGTGGATATACGGAAAATGACAAACTACAAGCAAACAGTAAATTTACTACCGTACGCCAAATTTAGATATGTTTACTCGAATACTAACAGTTCAAGATATTCACTTGATTGTAAATAACTAAGATAATTGATAAGTTACTAAAGACAATCCTAATTCAAAATTTATGAAAAAATAATTATTTAGTATTGATTTTTTTAGCTGTCTTTAAGAATTTCAAAAAAAGCAAACTGACATAAAGATACTATAAATGTAGCCAAAGATAGGATTATTCCTTATTGTTTAATTACTGAACTAAAATATATTATCCTTTGGAAATACAGAAACCAAACAGCAGAATACTCTTTAACTTATAAACTAAATCTTATTATCAAATAAATAAAAATAATAATTGCAAATACAAACATAAGTAAAAGTAGTATTAGTTGCTCATTACTTAGTCTTGTTTTTTCTATTTGATTAGGTTTAGAACCCAATAACTCAATATCATTCTTAAAAACAAACCAAAATTCTTGTGAATTTCCCTGTTCTGTTCGGATTGCTTCTTTGAGTTTTATTTTCCAATAGTCGCTTTTTTTTTCACCAGAAGAAATTTCATTGTTAGAAGCTTCATCTGCATAAATTTCAATAAATAATACAGAAAAACGTTTATCAAATTCTAAATATTCAGACTTTGAGTTATCTTCTTTATCTTCCCAATTTATTTTTAAATAAGTACCTTCACGTGCTTTCACCCTTAAATCAATATATGTATTGTACGTCATTAAAGACTCCCTCTATTACAATTAAAAAAATATATATTCCCCATGAAAACTTAGACTAAAAATCAAAAAAACTATGGGTATGCCTTTAGATTATTGTTTAGAAAAACAATAATTTTATAATAATTTATATCCACTTTATGGCAATTTTATTGTCAGTTTTTTTATTGGTTATGTTAATACTTTTCTTTGCATGACCACATCAAGTTCATGTATTTAAAAACAATTTTTGCACAAATGGTTATCAAAATCTACTCTGAGAGAGTAACCATAATATAAATCTGCCTTTAGATAGATAACAAAATTAATAATTTTATCAATCAAAATAATTATATAGGTGCAAACAAAAGCAACTTATGCAATTTTGAAAAAACACTGTAATAAAAGTTTAGAAAAGAATTATATCCCCGCTCCTCCTACGCTTAAGCTGCCATTAAATTCGACAAAATTTATGAAAATCGTTTTTCCAGTTGACTGATAAACTCATCTAAAGCTTTGGTTACAGCCTTCAACTTATCTGACCAAACTTTTTTAAGGATGCGATCGCTTGACCATTGGTTGAATGCCACGCTTGTTAAGCGCTTTCCTCTTGCACTAAAGGCTTAGCCTGTCAACGCATATAGGGGGGCTGCTGCCTCCCGTTAAGTCTGGAGGCAGCAGCCCGCCCTAAAATGCATTACTATGAACCAAAATCTAAAAACTAAAATCTAAAATCCAAAATGGTATGAGAATGTTTACACAAAATTCAACTCAAAGCATCCGGATCTATCCCTAGCTTTCGCAACTCTTCCGCCAACCTTTGGGCACGTTGTTCAGCAACTGTGGCTTTTTCTTCCGGTGTCAAAAACCTTACCCCTTGCTCATCATACCAGTACAACCAGTCCCGCGTGATTCCCTGATATGTTCCCCGTTCGTGCCCAATAGCCAAACCCACCTGTGGTAGCCAAACAGGATTTCCTGGCTGCAAAATATACTCACCATTCACTAAGCGATAAACTTCTAAAGGTGGCTTTCTACGGCGACCGGGATTATAAACAACATAGTACCAAATCCCTAGTTTTGCATACATTTTCTTTTTATGACTATATTCCCCACGCCGTTTTTGAGAAACAACTTCTAACACCAAAATCGGCGGAACTCTTTCTTCCCACAGCAAGTAACTCAAGCGCAACTCTTCATCCAAAATGCGCTGGACTCCCAAACTCAAAAACCCATCTGGCACTATGGGGGGTTGTTCAGGATCGTAATAAATTCCCATGTCAACACCAAAAAACCAATCCATCCGGCTTGACCACACCCAAGCTAAGATTGCTTTGAGCAAACTGGGTATTAAATCTTGCAGTTCATTATCCACAGGGGTATCGTCAGAGTCTGGTAAATCCTCCGCAGAGGGCAAGCAGTGCAATGGATTGTACTCTAACATGGTGAAGTTGAAGATAAACTCTTAACTTAATGATATCGATTATCTATTTATCTTAAATCTGTACGATTCCTACTTTTTCTTGCGATAATTCCCAAAAGGTGCAGACCTTCAATACCCGTTAGTCAAGGGGAGTATAAATGACACTGAAGCGGTTGGGTTTAATTTTATTAACTTTATTAGCTATTTATTTTTCTGGCACATCTTTATTAAAAAGTTGGCAAGAACCTCAGTTCCAAAGTCGGTTGGAACTTTACCAAACAAATATTGTATTGCAAGCTTCCCTGTGGGAACCAACTGATAACCAAGACGGTAATTATCAGGCAGCAAAGGAAGCGATAATAGGTGAAAAACCTCTGGAAAATGCGACCAAGCAATATCAAGAAGCACGGAAATCGGCAGAAATTAATTTAGAAAAAGCCAAAAACAAATTGGCACAATTAAATTCTGTACCTGTTACTACTCCCGCAATCCCTAAACCTCAACCGGAAGTTCCTCCTGCTAGTAATGTCTCTCGTGAAGTACAACAAAAACAATTACAGCAGACTCTCAACCAACTACAAAAATCAATTGCGGAAATAGATTTGCGCTTGGGTATTTTACAAGCACAACAGAAACAGACAAAAACAGCACTTTCAACCTGGAATGAATTACAGCAGCGATCGCAATTTCAACCTGAATTGCGCGAAACTGCTGCGGCGCTAGCAGGATTGTGGAGTAGTCCTCCTCGTCTTCTCCCCAATGCCCAACAACTAATTCAAGAGAATACAGAAGGATGGTTTCGCTTTACTGCTCTTTTTCAACTTTACCAACTCCAGCAACGTCAAGAAGACCTCGCCAGCCTTAAAACTGAACAACAACAAGCAGCGGAAGAAGCTTTTGTGAAATTAGCAATTATTGGTACTATCCCAGCTTTGGGGGCTTTTGTGGGTGTGGGACTGCTGATTTTTCTGATTGGTCAGCGCGTTGTCAAGGGCAAAACTGCTTTATTGGCGCAAAATGCCGATGAGGGTTGGTCAACACCTTGGGATGGTGAAACGATTTTGCAAGTCTTCGTTGTCGGCTTTTTCTTCATGGGACAAATCTTGATCCCCGTGGTGTTATCCTTGCTCCCCATCCCGCGTCCCGTTACTAACGTGCGAATTCAAGCTTTTTACGTATTCTTGAGTTACATCCTCGTAGCATCAGGGGCGCTATTGGTGCTGTATTTATCTATCAAACGCTTTTTACCCCTACCGTCAGGCTGGTTTCGCTTCCGTTGGCAGAGTAATTGGTTTTTGTGGGGATTTGGTGGTTACTGTGCAGCGTTACCCATAGTTGTAGTGGTGTCGTTGATTAATCAACAACTATGGAAAGGACAGGGCGGTAGTAATCCTCTGTTGCAATTAGCGTTGGAAAGCCAAGATTCCATCGCCCTAGGAACATTTTTCATCACAGCCGCGATCGCAGCTCCTATATTTGAAGAATTCCTGTTTCGTGGCTTTTTGTTACCTTCCCTCACTCGTTACATGTCCGTATCCTGGGCAATTATCGCCAGTAGCTTGCTGTTTGCCATTGCCCACCTCAGTTTATCGGAGGTTATACCGCTGTCAGCTTTAGGAGTGGTTTTAGGTATAGTTTACACGCGATCGCGTAACCTCCTCGCCCCCATGCTCCTTCATAGCCTTTGGAATAGTGGCACTTTACTCAGCCTGTTTATCCTTGGCAGTAGTGGTAATTAATTTTGCATCATCAGTTGACAACATTCAACTGGATTTGATAGTAATATGTCACAAAAATCTACCAACTATAGTTGGTATTAAGCTTAAAAGAGTGCTAGCTTGAGAGAAGAATGCTTTTGGCTAAAGAAACTCCAGCAATTCTGTTAAATAGATAACAAATTACCCCAAAAAGGCTAATATCGTCTGTTATCAATTTTTAGCTGGAATTGGTGGTTTGCAAATTCCGCTTTCGCTGATGTGATTGCGGAACTGTAATACCAACTAACTTAAAGTCATATTATTGACTTTAAGTTAGAAATTAATACTGAATAACCTGCCTAAAATCCTACATATATATTTACTATCATTCGGTGTCATTATTACTACCGAGAAGATTATCAATCCGGATACGACACTATTTGATTTGTACAAATTAATATGGTACGGACATTTTTGTAATCATGATTGCGGTTAATTTTCTATCAGAGAATTAACAAGTATAAATTCATGCAGCAAATCTTTGTTTAAAGTTGCTGTCAAATTGTAAGAAGAATAGCTGTGGGAAAAAGCGGTTTCAGAACATGTTCTGAATACCTCTTTATTACTACTTTTCCAGCGTTGCTTGTAGAGTATAGGCACGCTAATTTGGCCTATTTATTTAAATATTTTTACTTAATTCAAGGTAATAATTTATTTATTTGGTAAAGTACTTTGCCAGTAGATATACTTTTTTGATACAAATAAAAAAACATTAAATTTTATACACATTAATTAAGGAGTTGCACTCATATGGCAAATCTCAACCCCAGTCATACCACCAAACAGCTACTAGCTGGATACTGTGGCATTATTTTCGGAGGTTTTGGTATTCATAAGTTTGTTCTTGGTTATGCCCAAGAAGGTTTAATCATGTTAGCGATTTCTTTAATCGGTGGTTATTTTACCTTTGGCTTTACCTTGTTGATTATGCAACTCGTTGGTTTGATTGAAGGGATGATCTACTTAAACAAGTCCCACGACGAGTTTGTTGATACTTACTTTGTAAAAAGGCAAGGCTGGTTCTAGAAATTATTCGTTGTTCATGGTTAATGGTTCATCGTTCATGGCTATTAACCATTAACCATTAACTATTAACTATTAACCATCAACTAGTGGTAATATGATAAACATCAAACCTAAAAATTTATCCTTAGTAGTATTTGCATTGTTGGGCTTAGTATATTTCTGCGCCATATCTAATTTAGGAATAAACCCTTTTTTGAGAAGTCAGGTTGCTCTTATACCAATACAGTTAATAGCTATAACCTATCTGACTTATCTGCGCTGGAGCCGAAAACAATCAGTTGAGTTATAAAATTTAAGAAAGTTAATAAGTTTGACTTCCTGTCGTAGTTGTGGATTTCGCCTACCCTCGAAGTAGGGGTATAGCCTTGCTATGCCTCAACAGAGGCGTTGACGTTTCATAGCAAAATCAAACACTTTCCATGCAACTTGTCCCAAAAACTAACCTTGCGATCGAGCCAACCCCGATTACAGAAAAAATCATTCTGGATGTCGGAGGTATGAAGTGTGCTGGCTGTGTGAAGGCAGTAGAAAAGCAGTTGACTCAATATCCTGGGGTCAGAAGTGCCTGTGTAAACCTGGCGACAGAGGTAGCAGTCGTAGAGTCAGAAGCAGGTGCAATAGATGCAGATGCATTAGCGAAGCAATTAACAGCAGCTGGGTTTCCTTCTCATCCACGGCAACTAAATGGGAAAGTGGCAGGTGAAGCAATACAAGATCCAGTAGAACGACAGCGCCAAGAAATACAGTCTGTGCGTAGGCAATTGGTAATAGCTGCGCTGCTGCTGGTGTTGTCGGGGATCGGGCATTTCGGCAGTATGGGTGGCTTTGTGCTGCCAGTTTTGCATAATATTTGGTTCCACTGTGCATTAGCAACGGTAGCGCTACTAATTCCCGGTCGCTCGATTTTAGTAGATGGCTTTTTGGGTTGGCGGCGAAATGCTCCCAATATGAATACTCTTGTCGGATTGGGAACAATAACCGCTTACACAGCAAGTTTAATTGCCTTACTGTTCCCCCAACTTGGTTGGGAATGTTTCTTTGATGAACCTGTGATGATGTTGGGGTTCATTCTGTTGGGGCGAACATTGGAAAAACAAGCCAGAGGTCGCGCCGCCGCCGCATTTAAGCAATTGCTTGACCTCCAGCCACAGGTAGCAAGATTAATTCCTAAACCGAAGAATATGACCCCCCCTTACATCCCCCCCGTAAACGGGGGGGAAATAAACGGGGTTCCCCCCGTAAACGGGGGGGAAA
>JBHYDF010000007.1:0-29022 GCA_051861145.1 Nostocaceae cyanobacterium | reverse complement strand
CCCCGTAAACGGGGGGGAAATAAACGGGGTTCCCCCCGTAAACGGGGGGGAAATAAACGGGGTTCCCCCCGTAAACGGGGGGGAAATAGGGGGGGTTATCGAGATTCCCGCTGAGCAGGTGCGTGTAGGAGAATGGTTGCAGGTTCTGCCAGGAGAAAAAATTCCGGTTGATGGCGTGGTGATAGATGGGCAAACAACCGTTGATGAGTCGATGTTGACGGGGGAAGCTGTACCAGTGCTTAAGCAACCGGAAGATGTAGTAACGGCGGGAACACTGAACCAATCAGGAGCGATCGCCATTCAAGCAACTCGTACCGGTAGCGATACAACTCTGGCGCAAATTGTCGCCCTAGTAGAAACAGCACAAACAAGAAAAGCACCCGTACAGAAATTAGCAGATACAGTAGCTGGATATTTTACCTACGGTGTCCTCACAGCAGCTTTGTTAACATTTCTGTTTTGGTACTTTATTGGTACCCATATCTGGCCTGATGTCACCATGTCAGTAGGCATGATGGCTCATCATTCTCCACTTACCAATCCCCATTTGTACGGGCACGGCAATGCCGTGCCCCTACCCACCCACCACTCCCCACTCCTACTCAGTCTGAAGCTAGCAATCTCTGTGATGGTGGTAGCTTGTCCCTGTGCGTTGGGACTAGCCACACCTACAGCTATTCTTGTCGGGACAGCGATCGCAGCCGAACGAGGACTATTAATCAAAGGTGGCGACGTTTTAGAAAAAGTACATCAACTCAACACCATAGTATTTGATAAAACTGGCACTTTGACCACTGGTAATCCCACGGTAACAGATTGCCTCTTGCTGAAAGGAGAAGGAGAGTGGGAGAGTGAGGAATGGGACAAGGAGCATCGGGCAAGGAGCATCGAACAAGGAGCATCGGGCAAGGAAAAAATTAATACTTCAATTCCCAATGCCCAATGCCCAATGCCCAATGCCCAATTCCCAATGCCCCACTCTCTCTTACAACTCGCCGCCGCAGTCGAAAGCGGAACTTGCCATCCTTTAGCAACGGCAATTCGACAGGAAGCACAGCAGCAAAATTTATCTATTCCATCTGCTACAAACTTTCACACAGAAGCCGGACTTGGTGTATCTGCTGTAGTAGAAAACACTTTAGTGCTGTTGGGAAATTGGGATTGGTTGCGTTGGCACGGAATTTCAATTGATGAAACAGTACAGCAGCAGGCTCAAGCACTGACAGCAGATGGTAAAACAGTTGTGGGAGTGGCAGTGGAGGGAGCGATCGCCGGACTAATTGCTGTTCAAGATACCCTCAGACCAAATGCGAAAGCCACAGTAGACAAATTACGCCATATGGGTTTGCGGGTAATGCTCCTCAGCGGTGACACCCCAGCAGCAGCTATTACTATAGCCAAACAACTAGGGCTAGACACTGCTGATGTCATGGCGGGTGTTCCTCCAGCAAAGAAAGCAGCTGTAATACAATCTCTTCAAACAGGAGATACCGGGGAAAACCTCAATCCAAAATCTAAAATCCCAAATCCAAAATCCGTTGTCGCAATGGTAGGAGATGGCATTAATGATGCCCCTGCTTTATCTCAAGCGGATGTTGGTATTGCTTTAGGTGGTAGCACAGATGTGGCAATGGAAACGGCTGATATTGTTTTAATGCGCAGTTGTTTAACTGATGTTGTCGAATCAATTCAACTTAGTCGCGCTACTTTCAACAAAATCCGCCAAAATTTGTTCTGGGCGTTTGCATATAATACGCTAGGAATTCCTTTAGCCGCAGGTATTTTGTTGCCAAGTCTGAACTTCGTCCTTAGTCCTGCTGGTGCTGCTGCCTTAATGGCTTTTAGTTCGGTTAGTGTTGTTACTAATTCACTGTTACTACGGCGATTTGTTCATCCTCAGTAGAATATTTACAGGGAATATTTTTCAGGGCAAATATTTGGTTTACCAAATTCTGTAAGAAGGCTCCCGCTTGAAAATCCGCATCCGCTGGGAGTACCGCCATAAACTAGGTTGATAGTTATCCTGCTTAGTTTAGTCGTGTTAGCAGTAGTTGTCAGGTTATCGGTTGGTGCTTAACATCAAGTCACAACAAGCAAACTGACAAAGATTGAGGAGTGCTTATGGTTCAGATTGATCGGTCAAATACCGCGATCGCCGGACTAGATTTGTATACGGTTGCACAGCGGCATCAGTCGGGATTAGTGGATACAATCCGAGAGCAAATCAAATCCTGGAAGTCTAATCCTTACTTTGTATCAGCCAGTGTGCATCAAAGTTTAGATGGGGTTCGCGTCTTCACTTACAGCCAGTGGCAGCCCAAGTTTGATCATCGTAGTCTGCCACGCTCAGTTGTGTTCGGTGAGTTTTTTCCGCCGGACTCATTGCAATTGGAAGTGTCGGCAAGCAAGTCGGTATCCGCAGAGGTTGAAATCATTGCAGGCGATTGCATTACTCATCTTGCTGAGTTTCGCATGATGCCATCGAATCAACCAGAAATGGTGAAGCGAACAACAGCGGAACTAGACCGAGCGATGAGCAATTCACCAGGGCTGATTTCCGCAACATTCCATCGCAGTTTGGACGGAACACGGATGTTCAATTACGGGCAGTGGGAGAGTAAAGAGGCATTTGAAGCGATTTTGAAGCAGCCGGGATTTAATCCAGACAAACCATATTGGCAAGGATTAGCGCGAAATGAGTTTCATTTGTACCATGTCGTACACGTAGAGACAGCACGATAACAACCCGGTTGGAGCGGACTAGCAAAGATAGTCGGTGTTGTGGCAAAAGTTATTTGCAGCCGCTTAACCGAAACGTTATTTTTAACAAATCCGACAAAACCGTTGAGTCTGTTCCCAGAATAACAGTAAATAACACTGTAGATAAGAGTAGAACTATCTTGTTCTACTCTTAAGTAGTATGCATTACCATAGACTTTGATTTAGAAAATGGCAGAAAATAAATCTAAACAAATCTTGATTAATAACTGTTCAACCGATTGTGGTAAAGATTCTTCAATGGCAACACAAACCAATGAAAGCCATCTACTGATTTTAGAGGACGATCAGGGACGCAAAGAATTTACTCTAGAACGTCCTATCTATTCTATCGGTCGAGAGCGTGACTGTGATATTCGTTTGGTATCGCAATTTGTCTCCCGCCGCCACGCTACATTAGTCAGACTGCCACGAGATGATAATAACAGTGGTCGTTATTATTATCGAATTGTCGATGGTGATGCTAAGGGTAAGCCTAGTTCCAACGGTCTAATGATTAATGGACGCAAGATACCAGCCCACGATCTGAGAAACGAAGACGAAATTGTTTTTGGGCCGCAGGTACGTGCTATTTATTACCTGCTACAACGAGATACAACACCACCAGGACAAACTGATGCTACTGAGTATGATATTACACTCATCAACCCTGGTATGACTGAGGACATGGAGGACTGAAAAACTGAAAATCTATAGATACAGCAGGTGCGTTTTGCTACCAAGTTGTAGATTTTTTTCAGCGGCGTTTTGCTAAGAGCTAGCCTGAGATAAAGCTAGCCACAGCAGACGCCTTTGTTGCACCCACCTATAACCTATCCCGCTAAGCTTTCAATCAGATGCCAATGGCGGCAATCTTCAATTGTCTGCTTAATGTATTCAAAAGTCTGCCGACAGTGATTATCAAGTTGGAGTGGTAGTTCCTCATTTTTAATCACAATACTCATCCGGGTTTCTGTCTCGGTGGCTGTGCTTTTATCAATCAGTACTTCCGCCGTCACCATTTTGGAGAAGGAAACAGTACCGGGAATCTCACGCGCCATGATGTAATCTGATGTATAGTACTGCACGACCAAATTACAGTCTTGCAGCAGTTCTATCAGTAATGGCTGGAGATCATTAAAAGGAATAGAAAGAACAAACGAACAGGTATAGCGAGCCATAATAGCCCCAAGCCTTGCAACACTCCGTCCATCCTATAATATCGAAGCAGCTAAAATGCAAGTCATTATAGATTCATTAAATAATTAAAAAGTAGGGTGGGCACTGCCCACCAATACCGAATATGTAGGGCATAGCCCCACCTACGTATATTTCAAAAATTAAATAGGAATCCTATGGATTTATTAAAGAATTAAAAAAGAATCAAAGTTTAGAAAGTTTGGCACAGGTTGAATTAATGAAAGTAGCAATTACTGGAGCAACAGGATTTGTCGGCAGTCGCTTAGTAGAACGACTCCAGAAAGAAGGTCATCAGGTGCTGGTACTGACTCGTAACACCGCTCATGCCCAAAAGGTTTTTCCCCAACAAGCTTTTGCAAATGTCGAAATTCTTGCCTACACACCGACAGTATCCGGTACTTGGCAGGAAGCGATCGCATCTTGTGATGGCGTAGTTCATCTTGCTGGTGAACCCATCAGCGAGGGACGTTGGACACCAGAACGTAAACAAGAAATCCTGAACAGCCGCAAACTCAGCACGCAAAAAATTGTCGAAGCAATAGCCAACGCTAACCCCAAACCTAGCGTTTTAGTTAGCACTTCCGCTATTGGCTACTACGGAACCAGCGAAACCGCTTCTTTTGATGAAGATAGTCCAGCAGGTAACGATTTTTTGGCACAAGTTTGTCAAGCTTGGGAAGCAGAAGCGCAAAAAGTCACAGATGCTGGTGTCAGACTTGTAATTTTACGGCTTGGTATTGTTTTAGGTTTGGGTGGCGGTGCTTTAGGTAAAATGATTACCCCCTTCCAACTCTTCGCAGGTGGTCCCATTGGCAGTGGTCGCCAGTGGTTTTCGTGGATTCACCGAGATGATTTGGTTAACTTAATTCTACAAGCTTTAACTAAACCAGAAATGTCAGGCGTATATAATGCTACCGCTCCTCGTCCAGTTCGTATGGCAGAATTATCCCAGACAATGGGACAAGTGATGAATCGTCCTTCTTGGTTGCCTGTGCCTGGCTTTGCGATTGAGGCTCTTTTGGGAGATGGAGCGATAGTAGTTTTAGAAGGTCAACAAGTCCTACCCAAGCGTACCTTAGAAAGTGGTTTTGAATATCAGTATCATAATTTACAATCAGCCCTAGAAGAAATCCTGAAGTAGGGTTAGTGGTTAGTTCATGGTTCATGGTTGAATGGTATGCTTCTTGTTAAAACATTTTTAGCCCGAAATTTATTTCCGGGCTAAAAAAAGACAGTTAGCTTTTAGCTAACTCAGACAACATTTAACCCGTTTCAAGGGACATCTTGCACCCTCCGGGTTCGCCAGTTGCCTTCGGCGGGAGACCCGCCTACAGCACTGGTCTCACCATTCTCAACAAGAGCCAGAGGCTCTAATTTCTCGTTACCAGGTTCAACCTGGTAACGAGGTTTTGGTGGGCTGCCGCCTCGCGATTTTTGCATAGGTGTGCAAGATATCAGTTAAAATTCTTACCTAGTCGGTTGTTAACCGACTTTAGCTATAAGCCCGAAATTTATTTCCGGGCTAATTCTAGGTCTGTTGAGATTGGTGCAAGATGTCAGTTTCAACGGGTTTAAGCTTTAAGCGCGAAATTTATTTCCGCGCTTAATAAGTACGCCATTCGTTCATGGTTCATAGTTCATGGCTATTAACCATGAACCATTAACCATTAACCATTAACCATTAACTAGACTGAAATTTCCGCGAAACCCAACTGATAATACCGCTAAGAAGCGCACCACCCATCAGGATGCCGATCGCTGGGTTAAATACAGGTTGCCAAAGTTTGTACCACAAATCTAAGCCCAAGGGTACTCCGGCTGATTTACCGATGACAGCGATCGCTAACCAGCCAAAAGCGAACAAAACTAGAAATACATCTACAACTAAAATTACGTTCAGCCAATTTAATAATTTTTCTTTCATAAGGGCTAGGAGTTAGGAGGCGCGGAGTTAGGAGTTAGGAGGCGCGGAGTTAGGAGTTAGGAGGCGCGGAGTTAGGAGTTTAGTCACATCTTGCAGCATTTTTAACAACCGTAAAATTTAGCTCTGAATTAAAGTGGAAATTTATTTCACAGCTGATTCTGACTGGTGCAAGATATCAGGAGTTAGGAATTTTTTATTTAACTCCTCACTCCTAACTCCGCGCCTCCTAACTCCTAACTCCTCACTTTTCAAATAACCAACTTTTGACTTTTGCCAAACTTTGCCAGTCTGGTTTTCTGCTTAAACCATCAGCAATGCTATTTTGGACTTCTTCGCGCCATTCTTGGTTGAGTTGGATTAACTGGCTGGCTGCATCGATGTGTTCGCGCAAACCCTTTTGAGCAGTTTCCAGCATGGCGACAGCAAGATTTACTCTTGCTTGTGGATCTTGGGGATTTAACTTTACTGCTTTTTGTGCAGCTTTATAAGCAGAATTGGGTTTATTATCTAGCAGATACAACCACGCTAAACAAGTCCAAGCAGGACTACTTCTGGGAGCGCGATCGCAAACTTCTTTAAACACAGGAATTAAAGATTCTGCTGATTCTCCAGCTTTATAACGTTCTAATCCTTCATCAAAAAGGGATTCAACAGTTTGAGTCATAGGAAATTGGTCATTAGTCATTGGTCATTGGTCATTAGTCATTGGTCATTGGTAAAAACAAATGACTAATGACTAATGACAAATGACAATATTACACTCCAAATGACTTACCGCAACCACAGGTTTGGTTGGCGTTGGGGTTGGTGAATTGGAAACCACCACCAATCATGGCATGGCTATAATCAAGCATTAAGCCATAAAGGTATAATATGCTTTTGCGATCGCAAACAATCTTAAAGCCGTCGTAATCAAAAACTTCATCAGTAGGGGTAATCTTGCTGGAATCTTCAAAATCCATCATGTAAGACATTCCAGAGCAGCCACCTTGACGCACTCCTACCCGCAAGCATAAGTCTTTGCCTTGCTGATCTCGCAAGAACTTCACTTGTTGCAATGCTGCTTCGCTTAATTGAATTCCCCGTTGTGAAGACTGAGTTGCTTGTGTCATCTGCTTTTTCAACTCCTTACATGATTAATTATCATTTATGTACGTGAAGAAGCTGGGAACTTTAATTCCAAAAGCTTCGTCTTGTGGTCGCTCCGAAATAAAATTGTAAAGATGGGCTGTTTGCAGCGTCCTTACATTAACTTTTTCTATCCATTTTAGCGATATTGATATCCGAAATTGCCAATTGTAAAGACTCCGTCAAAAGCACGCAAAGATTTTTATTCTAGAATTGAGAGATTCAATCTGTTTTGAGATTCGGAATTTTTGGAGTTATAGCCTTTGGCAGCCAGCAGGTGCAACCACCTCTCAATCGCAAGCCAAGGTAGTTTTAATCCGAGGCTAGCCCTGATCCCAAAAGTGTACTTCTAAATAGCTTGTTTTAATTCACTTACTCTATGACAAGTTTTAATCGCTCTACCAGCCGTCGTTTGCAGAAATTAACTCAAATTCCTTCTGTGTGGGAGGGCGATCGCCGTCCATTGTCATCATCACAAACCCAGCAGTCCGACTCAGAGGCAAAGGGCGAATGCATTCTTTGGGTGGATGGCACACAAGGTATTGTCCGAGGCATGGATGTAGTATCGCCAGAAAGCGGACCAGAAGCAATTGTTCGTACTTTGATGCGAGCGATGGAAAATCCGCATAGTCCCGCCAAACCTGCTCGCCCTCAAAGAATTGTGGTGAGGGACCGAGAAATTCAATTCTACTTGCGCGGCGTGCTGCAAAATTTAGACATAGCAATAGACTATTCACCAGAATTGCCTTTAATAGACGAACTGTTTCGCGGGTTTACCGAAATTCTCGACAGTCACATCCCCGACTTACCCCCACAGTATGCCCAAGCCCTGCGAGACAAGGCATTTGCTGTTTGGCAGGCTGCTCCCTGGGAATTATTAGAAGAACAGCAAATCTTGTCAATAGAGATTAATCAATGGGATGTAGGTACACTCTACGCCTCGGTGATGGGAATGCTGGGGATGGAGTATGGAATATTGTTATATCGTTCGGAAGATTCCCTCAAGCAGTTTCGGGCTACGATTTTAAGAGAAGACGATTCACAAGGACATTTAGAAGAAGCTTTTCTTAAGCAAGATTGCCTGTTTCTGACTTTTGAACACGCTGACGAACTTGACGAAGATGAGGAGGAAGAATTTGAAGATTTGGCTGAGTTGCCATTGTCAGAAATTCAACCCACCTTCGGCAATATCCATCCCCTAGAAGGACTGCGATCGGTTTTATATGACGAAGAGGCATTAATTGTATATGTTGCCTTAGAAAGCATGAACCGTTTTCTTCGGGATCACCGTCGTCAGTTAGGAGGGAGTACTTTTCCTTCCCTCAGTCGTAGCTATCACATTCCTCTACCTGAGTCTAGCGACGAACAGACGAAATCACTGCCTATCACTATCTCTAGTATGCCGGAATTGGCAGCAGAATTAGAGGAAATGGGGGGCTATGACATTGAAGACGACGACGAAATGGAATCGGAAGCAATGTCAATGTTTCAGTCATTGCGCGATGACTTGATACCAGAAGACTCTTTCCTCAGTTTGGGGGTGGTGTCTTGGGAAATGTTGGAGTACCTACGCAAGGACGTTAAATATCAGCAAGCCGGAGAAATTGATCCAGTTGGTGATGGTTTACCGGTGGTTTTAATTCAAACTTCCCGCCCCAAGGCCAAGACTGTGATTGAAAATATTGAACAAGCTGGGGGACTCAAAGCCATTTGCTTTAACCCTGGTGCCGATCCCTTGGGTGGCGATCGCTATGATCTCGGTTTGCTGCAAGCTCAAAATGGCGAATTGTTCCTGTTTGGCGAGTTTTTGGATGATGATCCCATTCACGTAGAAGCCCGTAAAAAATGGAATCAACGTTGTAAAAATACCAAAGGCTACTGCGGTTTAATCATCGCCAAAGGACTCACAGGTGCTTCCCGTGGCAATCCCCAACTAAAAGATATGATGGCTTTGTTTGAAGCGCGATCGCTTTCACCCAAAGAATTAGGTCTCGGCACTCTCCAACTTATGCCCCAACTGCAATTTGAATAATTACGCACCTCTGAAGTGAGTGCCAGAGGAGCGATCGCCGGGGCTATGCATAAATTGCCCCAAAGGTCTAATTTTTTCAAATTCAGTAAATATACTTACTAAAACCCGGATTCTTGAAGAATTCGGGTTTTTTACGTAGCGCGTTTTAAGTTTAATTATGTCTTAAGACTAAATTAAGTGCAAATGATTAGATACGCCATAAAAAGCTTTAGCACTTAGTAGTTCATCATTAACTACATAAAAAATATAGCAAATATTTATCATTTTTTATAAATACTTTAAACTATTTTGATTTAAACTCACCCATTTTGTGGGTTTACAATTAGTGTTATCTCTATCCATTTCTATTTCTTTATCAAATAAAACTTTATAAATTCTTGACTGTATAACTTTTAGTGAGGAATTGTTTTATACAATTAGTTAATAAAGCTAAAGTGTAAAATTTGACATTTTATTCTGCATTTTTTTGTATAATTAAGAACCAAACTTCATCTAAGGAATACTTATCGATATTCTAAAATCAGTATTTTTTTTACAAAGTTATTGTTATTTTTACTAAATATGAATTGTAATATTTTTACTATTTATTTTGAATTTTGTCTAAAAATAAACCTTTGAAAACAAAAGACGAGTTCGATAAAGATTAAGTAAAGTCGCCAAAATGTTAAGAAAAAATATATACAATGAAAACAGAAAATATTATACTTTCTAAAACACTATTTCCATCCATAGCTCATCATGAAGATGATAGATAATTTAAATAAGAATTTCAAACCGGTTTTAGAGATAGAAAAAAGTATGCTGCCTCATGTTTAGCCGAACAATGGGCTAAAAAGTATTTGCAGAGCATCGAAGCTCATTATTTCTCCGAACAGAAGCAAAATACTATTTCGTTAACAAAAGTAGTCTTCCCAGTAGGACGAGAACCAATATTACAAAAGCGAATATCTTCCGCAGTGGGCTTTCATCGTGCGAACATGGAACAAAACTGAGACTTTGCTATTTCAGCAAATAATAAGGATATGACATTAACTTCAAGTGGATTAACCCGTGGGAGATTACAGGGGATTATTTTAAGATTTACGAACAATCTTTACATATCTATACTCAACAATTATAGAAATGATAACTAACTATGGTATTAAGGCTAGCTTGTGAGGTAAACTCACTATACAAAAATACTTTAGAGGTAGACATTGAACAAGTTGCTTCTAGTCAATTAGTGACAGTAATAAGTGCAAATTTTGTAGCGCTAAACGAGAAATATACTCAATCCCATGCCAAAGTAATTGGCTTTATGGGTATTTAGTTTATCTATACCAGTTTTAGTGCATTACAAACCCTCTTACCTATAGAGCAAAGCATACTTGATGTAGTGACATATGTTTTACCCAAAGGAGTTTGATCAACTGCTGCGGTGGAAATGGATAAATCCCTTTGATAAAGGCATACCTTAGTAAAAATTATCTACTTCAAGTAGCAATTTTCACAACTATCCTAAACATCCTCCTCTAGTTTGATTCATCTTTATCGCCAAGTTAACCTTTAACAAGTAAAAGTGTGCGCTATTGTTCCTGTCACAATAACAATCGATTTATTTACTGTTTTATATTTTATTAGAGAATGAAGAATACTTAACAAAATCGCTATTTTTCTATTCATGACATTGCTTGATTTCCTGACAAAAACTTTGATATTCTTATCTCTTCGATACTTAGTTAGATTTTGTTCGATGATGTTAATATACAGCAAATAGCATAATAAAATGACGAATAAGAAATGGGCTGTAAAACGTATCACTGTAAATTTAGCAGCACAGGAGGCCGAAAAACTGGAAAAGTACTGTCAAAATACTGGAAGACCAGCAACTGATGTAATTCGGGAATTAATCCGAGGTTTGCCTGTAACCGAAGACACAACAGAAATGAACAATAAACAATAAGGAAACAAAGGCATAATGAAACGAAAAAAGGAAGTAGTAAAAAATCAATTTTGACCTTTTACCTTTTACTTTTTTTGACACTTGTACGGATGCGATGGGGTGCGTCTCCACAATCTTGACCATTAACTCAATGCTTATGGTAAATTCCGACACCAACCCAGTTACAATTTGTAAAGAAAACTGAAAAGGAAGGACGGAATGCGCGTTGCGATTGTGGGTGCGGGGCTAGCAGGGCTAGCAACCGCTGTAGATTTAGCTGATGCTGGTTGTGAAGTCCAGATTTTTGAGTCCCGTCCATTTATTGGCGGTAAAGTTGGCAGTTGGGTAGATGGCAGTGGTAATCATATCGAAATGGGGTTGCACGTCTTTTTTGGCAACTACTACCAACTATTGGAGTTGATGAAAAAGGTGGGGGCGTTTGAAAATTTGCTACCCAAGGAGCATACCCATAACTTCATTAATAAAGGGGGACGCACTGGTGCTTTAGATTTTCGCTTCTTGATAGGTGCGCCTTTTAACGGCTTAAAAGCATTTTTTACTACCTCTCAACTCTCGGTACTAGATAAATTACAGAATGCTGTTGCACTCTCGACAAGTCCGATAGTGAGAGGTTTGGTAGACTTTAACGGTGCAATGCAAAACATCCGCGACTTAGATAAAGTCAGTTTTGCTGATTGGTTCCGTAGTCATGGCGGTAGCGAAGGGAGTATTAAGCGGATGTGGAACCCGATCGCCTACGCATTGGGCTTTATTGATTGCGAAAACATATCCGCTCGTTGTATGCTGACTATCTTTCAGTTATTTGCCGTCAAAACAGAAGCATCGAGATTGCGGATGCTGAAAGGTTCACCTTACGAATACCTACACAAACCCATCCTCGAATATTTAGAAGCAAGGGGAACAAAATTTTATACTCGTCGCCAGGTGCGGGAAATACAATTTACACAAAAAAGCGAACAAACTTGTGTGACTGGGATAGTAGTAGCTAACGGTGACACAGAAGAAAAAATTACTGCTGATGCCTATGTAGCCGCCTGTGATGTCCCTGGAATTCAGCGCCTGTTACCGCAAGAGTGGCGTAAGTGGTCAGAATTTGACAATATATACAAGCTGGATGCAGTACCCGTAGCAACAGTGCAATTGCGGTTTGATGGTTGGGTGACGGAACTGCACGATCAACAGAAACGTAAACAGCTAGAACAGGCGGCGGGAATTGATAATTTGTTATATACTCCCGATGCAGACTTTTCCTGTTTCGCCGATTTAGCTTTGACAAGCCCCGCAGATTATTATCGGCAAGGACAGGGGTCTTTATTACAGCTAGTACTGACACCTGGAGATCCGTTTATCAAAAAAAGTAATGAGGAAATAGCCCAGCACGTTTTAGCACAAGTGCATAACTTGTTTCCCTCATCGCGAGAATTGAACATGACCTGGTACAGTGTGGTTAAGCTGGCTCAGTCATTGTACAGGGAAGCACCGGGAATGGATGCTTATCGTCCCAGTCAAAAAACACCAGTGGCTAATTTTTTCCTAGCAGGGAGTTATACCCAGCAAGACTATATCGATAGTATGGAAGGAGCAACAATTTCCGGAAAGCGTGCAGCAAAGGCTATTTTAGAAACTGTCAAAAAAGCAAAGGAGTTGGTTAATAGTTAATAGTTAATGGTTAATGGTTAATAGCCATGAACTATGAACCATGAACAACCAAAAATTCCTAATCCAAAATCCAAAATCCAAAATCCAAAATCTAATGTCTGATTGGTTAGAGCATAACGTACAAGTAGAGGTAGAGGCTCCTATAGATTTAGTATGGAGTCTTTGGTCTGATTTGGAGCAAATGCCTCGCTGGATGAAGTGGATTGATTCGGTGAAAGTTCCACAAGATAATCCGGAGATATCAATTTGGAAGCTAAAAACAGGCGGTTTGGAATTTACCTGGAAATCTCGTATTCTCAAAGTTATCCCCAATCAGATTATTCAATGGGAATCGATAGATGGCCTGCCAAACCGGGGCGCAATTCGTTTTTACGATCGCCATACCAGCAGTATCGTCAAAATTACCGTTGCCTACGCAATTCCCGGTATCATTGGCAAAATCATGGATAATTTGTTTTTAGGACGGGTAGTGGAATCAACTCTTCAAGCTGATTTAAATCGGTTTAAAGAATACGCCCTCAAAGCAAAATCACCATCAGTTTGAAAAGTGAGGAATTAGGAGTTATGAGTGAGGAGTATTTAACTCATAACTCCTAACTCATAACTCCTAACTTAAAAATTACCACGTTGGATCACTAAACAAATTTATCGTCAATTCCTCGTCCGTCGGTGGTACTGCGGTAATACAAGCGCGGATGATATCTCCACCCTCCACTTCCACAGTGCAGGCGTGACACGAACCCATCAAACAGCCAGTAGGAATAAACACCCCTGCTCGATCTGCTACATCTAGCAGGGGTTCCCCTACTTGAGCATCAATAGTGACATCATCTGGCAAAAAACGGACACGAACAGTCATTTTTTCGACCTTAATCTAAATACAACACCGCACAAATTCGTAACGAAATTAAAATCAGAAAAACTCTCTGCGTTCCTCCCTTCGGGTTCGCCAGTCCCCCAACGCCGCTGTCGCGGCAAGCTTCGCGCTTCGTGACGGGAACCGCCAAGACGGGGGCTGGTCTCACCGCGCTTACTTTGCTACCTGGTGCGTTTAAAAACGCTACGATTTTACGCAAAGCTATACTTAAGACACAAACGGAGTTAAATCTAAATGCCGTTCAATTTCCATAGCTAGGGAGTCTAAAAGATTTTCTCGCTGTTCTCGGTAGTTAGCAACACCTGTAGGCAAAGATTTTAAACCTCGCTGTTGGCGCAAGCGATTTAACCAAGCACGACGCCAAGGGCCGTTGTCAAAAATTCCATGAAGATACGTACCCCATACTGATTGACAACTATCCACTAAACCTAAATTAGCATCATCAAATAGGGGATGGTACGAATTGGAATCTACTCCTTGAGTTTCAATGCGCGATCGCCCTTGATGAATCTCAAATCCGAACACAGGTAAGCCTATTTGCGGATAATTTGAGCTAACTTGGCGCTGGCGGGCAATTTTTTGCCCTGTAATCACTGTTTTAATCGGTAATAATCCTAACCCTTGATATCTACCAGCTTGCCCCTCAATACCTTCTGGATCGGCTATCATTTGTCCGAGAATTTGGAAGCCGCCGCAAATACCCAAGACAGTTCCACCAGCCGCTGCATAATGTTGAATTGCTTCTGCCATACCGCTTCTTTGCAACAGCAACAAATCAGGGATTGTCGTTTTTGTCCCTGGAAGAATCACAGCATCAGGATGTCCTAAATCTTGCTTAGGACTTAAGTATTTTACCGTAACTGATGGTTCTGATTCCAACGGGTCAAAGTCGGTAAAGTTAGAAATTCTCGGTAAACGGATGACGCTAATGTTAAGTTCTGTTGTGGGTTTGTGGGATTTACGTTCCATTAGGTCAAGGGAATCCTCAGCAGGGAAAACAGTTTCTAAGTAAGGAATGACACCCACTACCGGAATACCCGTACGTTCTTCTAACCATTTAATACCCGGTTCCAAGAGCGATCGCTGTCCTCTAAACTTGTTAATTACTATACCTTTAACTAAGGCGCGTTCCTCTGGTTCTAATAATTCTAAAGTTCCTACTACGTGGGCAAAAGCACCACCTCGGTCTATATCCACTACTAACAGAGTAGGCGCATTTAAATGTTTTGCTACCCGCATATTAGTTAGATCGCGGTGCTTGAGATTAATTTCCGCCGGACTACCAGCACCTTCGCAAACCAACAAATCAAATTCTGTACCTAGATGCTGTAAAGATTCTTCAATTGTCCGCCATCCTAGTTCAAAATACTGTTCGTAGTAATCTGCGGCGCTTACTTTGCCCACAGGTTTACCCTTGATAATTACCTGGGAAGTCATATCACCTTGGGGTTTGAGTAGAATAGGGTTCATTTCCACCCAAGGAACAACTCCCGCAGCCCATGCTTGCACCGCTTGAGCATAACCAATTTCTCCACCGTTAGCGGTAACATAAGCATTTAAAGCCATATTTTGACCCTTAAAGGGGGCTACTCGCCAGCCTCGCCGCGACAAAATCCGACAAATAGCCGTAGTTAACAGTGATTTCCCTGCATGGGACGTCGTTCCCACTACCATAATTGCTTTCATATCAGCTACTTTTCCCTATCTGGTGTGATAAAAGGGTGAAGTGTAATATAGCAAAGCTATATGAGTTATAAGATTGTTTGTTCGTGTTGTCATTTGTCATTTGTCATTTGTCATTTGTTTTAAGCTAATGACCAATGACAACCCAAACAGTGCATCTTACAAATCAAATCGCAAGGCTACAGTAAAGACTTCATAAATGGAGTTGAAGCTTCCGTATATATTGTTCCCGCTTCAACCTCACTGTTAACTTTTTGAATGAATTTGTTGTTAGTTGATGGTTAGTTGTTTGGTGTTAGTTGTTTGGTGTTTGAGGTTGTTGAAACCAACAACCATCAACCATCAACAACCAACAACCAACAACCACTAATCAACAATAAGTTAAAAAGGCAGTCTCAACCAACGAGTTATAGCATTAGAGATGCGATCGCGCCATGTGGGAGTTCCCCAAGGTTTACCCTGACACTCTTCGACTACTTGACGACCAAGAGGCGTAAGGCGAAAACTATCTGTAATTCCCTGACCATCGACTTCGCGTCGCAATGCACCCACTTGAATCAACCACGCCAAGGCGTTGTCTGCTGCTAATTCCGAGATCGGACTTTTAGTGTAGCCCTTCTGAACACCAGAGTTGCCAGTTATTTCACTCAACGCCACCCCCTGAACAAGCATCGCCTCAAATAAAGATAGATTGAAGGGAGAGCAAAACAGCGATCGCTTGGCTCGTTCTATGGTATCGCGTGAATAGGTGAGATTTTTCTGACTTTGGGAATCAACAGCAGGCATTGTGATTTTCTTGGTTTTGGATTAATTTTTTTTATTAATAAAGATGAAATTTACGAAAATATCTGTTTTCAGCTTTCAGCTTGCAGCCATACACTTAAGCTAATTGCTGTCGGCTTTTTCTACATTTTAATTTAAGCATGTAAATTATTGTAAAATTTCAGATGCATCAATAATTTCAAATAGGAAAGGTAAACTATGCCTCTAGCAGTTGGGACAGATGCACCTGCATTTTCTGTGAAAGACACTAACGGCAACACTGTTTCATTATCTGATTTCCAAGGCAAGACGGTAGTTTTGTATTTTTACCCTAAAGACGATACTCCAGGCTGCACCAAACAAGCCTGTAGCTTCCGCGATGCCAGTGACGACTATAAAAGTAAAGATGTTGTGGTGTTGGGAGTGAGTGCAGATGATGAAGCTTCTCACCAAGCATTCACTCAAAAATATAATCTCAATTTTCCGCTCCTAGCCGATACCGATAAAACCTTAATTAAGGCTTACGATGTCGATGGTGGTGGTTATGCCAAGCGTGTTACTTATGTAATTGATGGCAACGGCAAAATTGTCCATATTGATTCCAATGTCAACACTCCTACCCACGCGAACGATATTTTACAAGCACTAGGAATGTAAAAAATTTGAAATATCAACTATCAGCTTTTTCAAGCTGATAGCTGATATAGTAATCCGAATTGAATTTCGAGAAAACACGTAGATTCGCTCGCCAATATAAAAGTAAAATTTTATTCATTCCTGGCGATTGGAAATCGCGGCTACACAAACAAAACCCGCCTGCGCGGGTTATTTGAGAAAGTCTACGTAAGTAGACTTTGTTAGTGTAGTAGCGAATTATATTCGCCTAATAGACTTCACTGACCAGATTGGGGTAAGGGTGCAACTACCCCTGGCGTATTTATCTGATAACCTGGTGTCTGCTGCTGTTGACCTTGTTGTAGTAGTTGTTGCCTTTTTCTCAGAAAAGCATTAGCTTCATTATTGAGTTGTTGGTTTTGTGCTTCTACATCCAAATTGCCCACACCCAAAGTGGCGCGATGAATTAAGTCAAACACACCCAAACCACTGTCATTGCCGTTGTTCGAGAATGGGTTGTTTTCGTTATTGTAAGGATCTGCTGTATTGTTTTGTGGATCGTAGTTTGGTAAATTGTATGTTTGGCTAGGTTCAGCTAAGCTAGGTTGCGCAAGCAAGGAAGCAAAGCCAATTCCTGCTAAGGCAGCAACAGTAAATCGAGATAACGTCAAAAACTTATTTTTCATAAAGATACGCGGTATGCGGGATACTCAGAGACTTCAGTCCTGACAGGGAAGCTACACGAGCGATTTTAATCGCCGTGTTCCATTACACGGGGGATACTAGATTCGGTGTACTTTTGTAATGTACTTTCAATGGGACAATTACCATTTCAAATCGTTCACCCCAACGGGAGAGCCAGTTGCTTACGGAGGGAAACCCTCCTACAGCACTGGTCTCACCTGTACGCATAACGGTTTTGCTCTAACGAGCCTCGCTTTCGCGGTAAAGTTAGCCTAGACAATGTTATTTGGTCGGTACTATCCAAAAGACACGGACTTAACCCAATAAATCTGTTTAATCCTTTGGTTCTAGAGCTACAGACTGGCTTCGTATCCGTAGGTAGGAACTTGAACACTTACCAATAACGTAGTACAAAGAAGGTACGTAAGTCGGGTCAACTATGGTCTTGGTCTTAGGCTAGAAGCCCAGTGTCTTTAGACATGGGTTGTTGACTCCCAATGAATAATGCTTATATTCTATGTATGTTGATTGTTGATTGGTAATTGCCAAACAACAAACAACATACAACACACAAAAATTTAGGAAAGAGTTTGCCGGAGGCGAGGTTGAATACTCAATAATGCTACAACTGCAAACCCCAACAACACAAGTATGGCTCCGCCAAAGGTAACGTCACCCCAAAAAGCGTGCATTACCACACTATTTAATCCCCAATCTTTATGTAAGTAAAGATAGCGGATTGGTTCAATAGCATAGCTGAGAGGATTGAGGGTAGCGACAACCTGCAACCATTTGGGCATAAAAGATAAAGGAGCCAAAGCTGTACTGGCGAATAACAGCGGCAGGTTAGTAACAAAAATTACTGCAATCAGTTCAATGTGTCCGGGCAAAGCGAAAGCCAAACCCAAGCTAAGTGCAGTTACGCCCAAAGCGAGGAGAAAGATAATAAGAGCGATCGCACCCAAACCGGCGACATCAGGTACACCCGCGCCTAAAAAAGCTGCTGCTGCCACTATTACCGCTGCTTGTAGCAAAGTTTGGCTGATAATAAAGATTGCCGAAGCCAGTACAATCGAGTACCGCGATGCTAAGGGAGCCACCAGCAAGCGATTTAAAAAGCCAAATTCCCGGTCAAACATTACAGGCAAACCAGCATTTAGCGCTCCGGCGAAGGCGGTAAAAACGATAATACCAGCACTTAGAAATTGTGCGTAATTTGTGGTATTGCCAAAAATGCCTTTTGGTGCATTCTGAAACAAAGCGCCAAACAGCACCAACCAGATTACAGGCTGAATAATGCCAGCAGCTAAGGTGGAAGGACGTCGCTGTAACTGAATAAATAAACGACGAACAAGGGCCAAAGTTTCTTGAACTAACTCACCAAAAAAATTGGGAGTCGTATCGGTGTAAGCTTGCGGTGATACCGCTTGCTGCCAGTTGATATCCGATTTTGGAGGTATTACAGTACCACTCATATCTATTTTGGATTTTGGACTTCAAGAGTTAGGAGTTAGGAGTTAGGAGTTAGGAGTTAGGAGTTAGGAGTGAGGAGTTAGGAGTTAGGAGTTAGGAGTTAAGAGTGAGGAGTTAGGAGTTAGGAGTGAAAAGTTATGATTTTTGAATCAAGAAATCAGAAAAATTTGACAGATCAGGATAAAAAATTCATAATTCATCACTCATCACTCCTCACTCTTAACTCCTAACTCCTCACTCCTCACTCCTAACTCCTAACTTTACCTACCTCATATTCTGCTTTTTTTCTGCCTTGGGATCGCGACTTCCCTGCGCCGCCAGTTCCGCATCCATTAGCGTGCGTCCTGTTGCTGCGAGGTAGACATCATCTAGGCTAGGACGAGATTGAGCAATGCCAAATGTCGGTAATCCTGCATTGTTCAATGTTTGCTGTATGCTGATTAAGGCGTCATTCTGTGGTGTCACCACTAAGTTGAGAGAATTGCCTTGAGCGCCGTTGATAATTATTTCCTGTACGAATGGCAGAGGTGCAAGTAAATCTTTAGCTTTATCTGCTTCCTCAATCGGTGTAAACTCACGAATACGCAAAGTGATGCGATCGCCCCCAACTTTATCTTTCAATTGGGAAGGTGTCCCGTTAGCAATGACAACTCCACGGTCAATTATTGCCACGCGATCGGCTAAGGCGTCAATCTCTTCTAAATAATGGCTAGTAATCACTACAGTGGTTCCCGCTTCCCGCAATTTGCGGAGAAAATCCCACATTATAAAACGGCTTTCTATATCCAGCCCTACTGTTGGTTCGTCTAAAACCAAAACATCTGGCGCGTGTAGTAACCCAGCTGCTAAGTCAAGACGCTTGCGTAAACCGCCAGAATAAGTACCAGTTTTTTTATCGGCATATTCCTGCAAACCAAGTAAATTCAGTACCGTCTCTACACGCTGTTTTGCCACCGCCGCTGGTAAATGATAAAGCGCTGCTTGCAGTTGCAGTAATTCCCGTCCAGTCAGCACCTTATCTAAAGCTACTTCCTGAGCTACATAACCAAGCCGTTTTCTTGCGGCCTTAGGATTATCTAATACCGAAATGCCAGAAACTTCAATTTTTCCAGAATCCGGCGTAGTGAGAGTACACAAAGCACGTAGGGTAGTAGTTTTACCTGCACCGTTAGGGCCAAGTAAACCAAAAATTTCTCCTGGTTCTACCTTAAAGGAAACATCCTTAACGGCTTCAACCGTACCGTAGCACTTTTTTAGGTTTTCAATTAAAACGGCGGGAGCCATAATAGGTTATCCCTAACTACTATACAAATCTCAACAATGTCTATTCCTATTGTAAGAGTTAGGAGTTAAGAGTGATGAGTTAGGAGTTAAAAAATGCAATCTCATCTCTTTGCGCCTTTGCGCGCCAGTCGCCTGCGGAGGGAAACCCTCCTATGTCCTAAGAGGACACGCTATGCGCTAAGAGCGCACGCTCCGCGAACGCGAACAGCGCTGGCTCGCCTTTGCGTGAGATTAACTTATCTATTGCTTACAATTGCCTCACGAAAGCTGTGAAGGAAGTACAGAAATTTATCAGCATCAAAACTCCTTGGGTCAATTCTTGTACCCGAACGGTCTACATCACGGTGAGTAGTCACTCGCCAATCTGGAACCTGGCTTTGAGCGACTAACCAAGCCAAAGATTCATATTGAACATCGGTGTAACCGCTATGAGTTTGTTCTTGATACTGACCCCAAGCAGAAGGAGGCGTTTCTAAAGAGACGTGATAAGCAAAATTATTTACCGATGGTGGCAAGTCGGCATTAGTTTGCACTGTTTCTGAACCGTTAGGACTATCAAACACTGAGTTACCTGCACCAAATGCCCGCTTTTCTGGTGGGACTATATAAACAACTGTCCCATCTAGCTTGATTAAGGCGTGGTAACTCACTTGCAGATTGTTATTATCATGACGTGTTTGAAACGTATTAATCGCGCTTTGAGCGGAATCACTAGTTTCATGGAGTACTATAATTGCCTGATTATTGACAGGCAAGCCATTAATGTCTGTAGGATAACGGTCTCCATAGTTGCTTGGATCTGCCAAAGCAACTTCATATCTGGGTTTATATTGTTTAAAAGCTTGAGTAATTTTGAAAGAATATTGGGGAAAACTTTGAGGGTTGCTGGGTTGGTTATTTGTTGATTCTGGTTGCACCTTGGGTTTTGGGCTAAAAGTAGGTTTGGCTAACGATTTGGAAGAATCTTCAGATTCGCCTTGTTGTTGGTCTTTCGCCGACTGGTATTGCACCTTGGCTGGACTCCAAGCAGCAGATTCCGGATCTAAATGTGATACTGCTGTGGTGTCTTTTTGTAGTTGCACTCTTCCAATTACCAGAACAATAATAAGGGTAGTGAGCATTAGAGAAATTAGTAATAATCTCTTTACCCAAGCTTGAAAGCTCATTTTTTTTTAGTAAAACGACTGGAAGTAATATTAATATTTAGTTTTTAGTCAAAAATAGGCTACTCCTATACCAGTGAAAATACCAAAATTTTCACTGGCTATAACTCTTTCTATAGAGCTATTTGGATTCTATGCCCTATACTTTAGTTATTACTTTTGACACAATATTTTGCAACCGATATCAATAGCGTATGTAACAATTGCTATATGAGATCCCCCTAACCCCCCTTAAAAAGGGGGCTTATAAGCCAGGGACTATAAGTCCCTGTCTGAAAGCTAAAGTCCTCTTATAGAGGACTGGGAAGACTGTTTAACAAGTTTTTTTGTCAAAATGGGTATGCTCCCGCTTATAAGCCTACCGATAATCTTTGTAGAGATGTTGCACGATCTCGTCTCTACACTCAGAAAACCTCGCCAATAACCTTAAACTCAATCTTATAGATGAGACAACAACCAAAGAATTACTCCTGTCAGCAGTAAACAGGCAATTCCCGCTACGCCAGCTAGGGGTTTTTTGTTCTTACCTGTTACCCACTCAGAGGTTTTACCTGTGTAGTTAATGAGTTGTGCTGTATCTATGCAAGCGATCGCCCATACCCATCCGGCGTGCAATCCCCAAGCTAAACCTAAATTACCATTATCCACAAAACGTGCCAGCACCAGCACCATTCCCATTAACCATAGTCCGGGAAGTTGTGGTATAGTTTCTCGTTGTTCCCAAACTAAGTGCAGTACAGCAAATATCAAGCTAGACATTATCGCTGCTACCCAAACAGGATAATTCTGTTCTAGCTGCGTTAACAAGAAACCCCGAAAAACTAACTCTTCTATTGCACCCACAAATAAAGCTACCAACAAAATTGGTAGCGCAATAGATGTTATTTGCTTGATATTAAGCTCTTTAAATCTGCATAAACCTAGCCACCATTCCCAGCCAAACACAAAAACAAGACTCAGCACTCCCAAGCCGAAACCCAGTGCTAAAGAACTAAGGATGGAAATATTGGCAAGGATGCCGTAGTCTGAGAAAGATGTGTTAGTAAGCCAAGTAGCTGCCCAGAAAATTAGCGGTGCTAATAAATAAAGCGGTATTAATAAGGGCAACTTTTGTTCTGGTTGCAATGGTTTGCTGGGATGCCAATTCATGGCGATCGCTGATAAAGTTGCCAGTGGCAACCAACACCCTACCCAAGCAACAAAAAAAACCATCACCACAATCATTCCAGGCGCATTTTGGAGAAATGATTGTAAGGATTTGGTTGATGGCTGAAAAAATGTGATGAAAATAGACAAAAAAAACACGATAGACTTCTTGCGAACATCAATTTCTTGCTGAGAGAGAAAAGCTTTCTGTGTTTACAAGCAATTTTACTTGGAAGTTGCGATGCGATCGCTTTTTAAGCTGTCACAAGTATTGCTTGCATTCTTCGCTTTTCTCTCTTTTTAATCCAGCCTCTACCAAAATTGGTAACTTCTGCAAGAAGTCTAATCGATTTTTTTGCTTTGGAGAAATGTTCCAAGTAAAACAGGGAGTTTTTTCATCTTACTTCAGGGACAAGTTATAAGGCATTTATAGTCAACTTAGCCCTTGCATAAGAAAAATTTACTCATCCTCTTCTTCTTCTTCTTCTTCGTCTAGGTCTTCTTCATCTATTTCGGTATCTTCTAAATCAACTGGAGATCCTTTTTTATCAGTGTCCACTTGAATTAAGTGAATGTGCTTGTATCCCAGCTTAATTTCAAATTCATCACCAGGCTTTAAGCCCATAGCTTTGGTGTATGTTGCACCGATTACAATTTGACCGTTTTGATGAACACTAACCCGATAAGTAGGTTCACGCCCACGACCATCTTTTGGTGCTTCCGGACTAAGAGGAATTCCTCTAGCCGATAGCAAAGCGTCATAAAAATCGGTGAGATTAACACGAACCTGGTTGTTCTTTGTAACTGTATAATAACCACACTGCTTGGCTCTTTCTCGCCGTGGTAAATTAGAAAGTTCTTTTACTTTTGCAAGCAGTGCTTTTCCTGTTAATGGCGCGGTTGCAGTTTCAGTCATTACGCTCAAAATATCCTTACTCTCTCCAAACTATTCAAAGATGTCATCTTCTGCCAGTGTTGAGCTTTTCGACATCTGTACAGAAGCTAGTGTTGCCCCTACAACAAGGGTAAATTCCTGCTTATAACAAACCAACAACCTTTTTTATGGTTGCCCACCATCACTTAAGGCCCATGGTTGTCACAGGCATTAATTTGGGTAATTTTACGGCAATTTTAACCATCTTTTGCCAAAGAAAATGAAATATTTTTCTTTTCTGGCGCAACTGCGACGGTGTAATTTTAAGCCAACTTTACACAATGGTAAGGCACAAAGCGGTGAGGATTTTTCATCCCAACGAACTTGCAAGCCTCCTTTGGAGGAGTAAAGCTTACAGCCAAAGCTGCACAAGAAAGTTCTTGCTTTATTGCCGTTGAGTTCTACTACTAGAAATAAGCCGTAGACCCTAGAAATAGAAGGCTTTTCACTATCAGTGCTTGTCTTTATGCTTTTGAGTCGCAGGGTTTTACCTACGCTTACTCTCAAGCTTAAGACAGCATAGCATTTGCATTTGGCTGTAGGGCATACGCCCTTTTATCTTGCCAATAGAGACGAAAAATTTCACGTCTCTACATTACCAAGAAACAAAGCAGTATTAGCCGCACTTAAGGGCTGTTTATACTGGTTTTGTTATCTCGATAATTTTATATCAAATACTAGCATGCAATAATAATAGCAAAATAATTATTTAAGTTTAATTCAAACTTACTGCTACACTTTTATTTTAATCCTTGAGCTTGGGTAGGCAAAAAGCTGTGAGGATTTTACTTCCGCTTTATTGCCGTTGTAAGTATTGGGGTAGGTCTTTTATAAAAATTCATCAAATTTAAACGAGGAGATAGGCGGCGCAAGTTACATTAAGCGAGATTGTTGATTGAGAGGAGGCAAAAATCTGTGGGATTATTCTGCCGCTTTATAACTATCTCAAGATATTGAACAAAAGCTCTAACTACTCTATATAACCAAAAAAAATGGCACGTAGTGGTCTATTGTCAGGAATTTTCCTACAGGGGGATGACTTCTGTTAACATCAACATACAGTTACATATTCTTGACAAATTGGTGTAGAGGTTGACAAAACACTCGCCAACCCCATTGAGTGCTTTTAGAACTAAGATTTTCATGACAGATTTTCATGACAGATTATTTAACTAGAATCAGTAGCTCTTAAATGATCAGCATATTAACAGCTAGCTTTGAATTCAGGGCAACAAGAGTATAGCTGACTAAGTAAGCAACCTGCTTATGGGAATGATTTTTTAGGTAGATGTGGCGATTTCAAAACTTAGGTTAGTGGCAATGGAAGTACTTTTTAAGGTAATTCGGCAGCAACAAAATTCTTCTCCCGTAGTGCAAACTTATCCTTTGGAGGTAGAACCGGGTAATACAATCCTCGATTGTCTCAATCGGATTAAGTGGGAACAAGATGGGACTTTAGCATTTCGCAAAAATTGTCGCAATACAATTTGTGGTAGTTGCGCTATGCGAATCAATGGGCGTTCGGCTTTAGCATGTAAAGAAAATGTTGGCAGTGAAATAGCTAGATTACAAAAGATAGCAGCATCAACAACCAAGGTAAATACTACTCCAGAAATCACGATCGCTCCCTTAGGGAATATGCCCGTGATTAAAGATTTGGTGGTAGATATGAGCAGTTTTTGGAACAATCTAGAGGCTGTTGCACCTTATGTGAGTACAAAAGCAAGAGTTGTACCAGAAAGAGAATTTTTACAAACACCAGAAGAGCGATCGCGCCTCGATCAAACCGGTAATTGTATCATGTGTGGAGCTTGTTTTTCTGAATGCAACGCCTTTGAAGTCAATCCCGACTTTGTTGGGCCGCACGCCCTAGCTAAAGCTTATCGTATGGTGGCAGACTCCCGCGATAGCGAAACACAAACTCGTCTTACAGTATATAACGAAGGTACTAAAGGAGTTTGGGGTTGTACTCGTTGCTTGTACTGCAACATTGTTTGTCCAATGGATGTTGCGCCCCTAGACCAAATCACTAAAATTAAACAAGAAATTCTTGCAGGCAAACAAAAAAGCGATAGCCGTTCAATTCGCCATCGCAAAGTATTAGTAGAGTTAGTTAAAGAAGGTGGCTGGATTGATGAACGGCAATTTGGTTTACAAGTGGTTGGTAACTATTTTAGAGACTTAAGAGGATTTCTCGGTATTGTACCCCTCGGCTTACGAATGCTGGCTAAGGGTAAATTCCCCTTCTCATTTGAACCTTCAGAAGGAACAGAAGAAGTGCGATCGCTCATTGAGGCGGTAGAAGAAGAAAAAGTTAGGAGTTAGGAGTTAGGAGTTAGGAGTTAGAAGTTAGGAGTTATGAATTTAAAACTCTTAACTCCTCACTCATAACTCCTAACTCTAGTTCTTCAACGGGGATCTTGCGGCACATTCAACGGCTGTCCAGCACGGTTATAGACTAAAATATCCCATTGCCCATTGTTACTATATTCAAAAGCAACCCTACTGCCATCAGCGCTAATTGTAGGGTTGCGGACTTCTGCTTGCAAATTTCCAGTTAAATTACGTGATTGTCGTGTTTCTATGTCATAGACAAAAATACCTGTTCGTCCCTGACGAGAAGCAGCAAAAACAATGTAACGACCATCATCGGAAACACTAGGATGAGAGGCGATCGCATCAAAGGAATTCAAACCAGGTAAATCAACCAGGTTGCGAGTCGCCATATCAAACATATAAACATCTTGGCTACCGCGTCGGTCAGAAGTAAAAACAATAAATCTTCCAGAAATTCGCGGAGATAATTCCGAAGCTGTACTGTTAAGACTCCTACCTCCCGGATCGAAAGGATAACTCAACAGCCGAGGATAACCACCACAGCCACTCAACAAGCTTAAACTAGCAAACAAAGGTATAAAAATATGACGCTTAGTCATTGGTCATTAGTCAATAGTCAATAGTCAATAGTCATTAGTCATTAGTCATTAGTCATTAGTCTAAAAACTCCTAACTCCTAACTCCTAACTCCTAACTCCTAACTCTTACGTCTTAAGGCGGTGCATTTACAGGCGCACCATTAGCAATATCTAACTCTACATCTGGTCCCCGGTCTAGAACTTCAATATCCCACTGACCACGGCTGGCGCTTTCAAAGACAACATAACGTCCATTGGGACTGATATTAGGATTTCTTACCCAACCCCGGTAGATGGGGGTAAGGATTTGTGATTGTTGCGTAGCGCGATCGTACAGCGCCACAACAGGTCTACCCTGATCGCTAGTAATATAAGCAATGTAACGTCCGGTATAACTAAGGCTTGGACTTTCGACAATTGTTTGCGGACGGTTTAAGCGTGGTGTTGGTACAAATTGCTGCTGCCGTAAATCATACAGCAATATTTGGTGACTACCATTACGAGTTGAAACAAACGTCAAAAAGCGCCCATTTCCACTCAAAGCCGGTTGTTCTTCAGTGTAGCGACTGTTGAGAGAAGTGGGTCCGATGGGGATATTTTCAGAACTACAGGATACAAGCAAACTAGCCAAGCTAAAAATCAGACTCCAATAAAATTGTCTTTGGAGCCAAATTCTAGATGTAATTTTTTTCACCTCAACTCTTTTTCGTCACCTTTATTGCAACCTCCACCCTAGTTTAGTTAAACATCGTCAAAATTAGTCGGATTTTCTGGTTCATCTTCTGGCCGATTAATCGGCTTGTATTCTACATAGTCAGTAGGGATAACATCTTCATCCTGACGCTGGGAGCGAGGTTCCGAACTGCTAGGCGGGCGGCGTCTTCTCGGCGGTTTTGAAGAAGTAGTATCTGCAACATTCTCATCACGTATTTCTGGACGGGAAGAACCATTACTACCACGTCGAGGAGGTCTTCTTTCTTCAGTACTTGGAGTATCCCAATCATTTTTTATTACAGGTCTGGAGGGAGTATCCCAATTTTCGTCCTCAAACCTCTCAGAAGTACGACTTGCAGGACGTGTACCACTACGCCGACGAGGAGGTCTATCCCCTGTTTCTGGTCTTTCGCCAGTACTGCGGCGTTCTATACGACGAGGGGGTTCATCTTCATAGTAAGCATCACGAGATGAACGACCTTCCCTGGTACCTTGAATGCGAGGACGTGGACGTTCTTCCTCATAGTCGTCATCATAAGGTAGTGGATCTAAATCGTAATCCACCTGAGCCTTAGCAGGCTTCCTCCTGCTGTATTGATAGTTATCGCTAACCTCTCTTTCATCGTCCACAATTCGGGTATCGCGCTTAGCCTGCTGTGTGGCAATACCCCGCAAGCGAATACTTTCAACCGCAAAAAATACAGTTGAGCCAACCAAAAGCAACTGACCAAATTGTAAAATTGGGTCAAGCCGCCAACCTTGGAAGATGAGAATAAAGCCGCACAGCAAGCCCACAGCCGCAAAAAAGATATCTTGATCTCGCGACAATTCAGGACGTACAGTGCGGAGAAAATACAACCCAGCCCCAGCCACAGCCAGAAAAATTCCGAGAAGACTGGCTGAGTTTGTGCCAAAATTTACCTGAGCCAGAAAACTGGCTGAATTCAGCCAAAAAGTTACCATTGTTTTTATCCCAATATCAAATCTATGTTAGCGAGTCAGAATTTTAATCACTACTCTAACAAGACACAAAAATTATTGTAGAGACGCGAGGTTTCGCATCTCTACAATTATCACCTAAAGCTAAAAAAGCTTTATATGGCAGTTTGGTATATTTTGCCGTGAGATAAATGAATTGCTGAATACCAGCAATTCGGCGAGATTAAGAGCCAAATAGACTCTCTTCAGGATTATGAACGCTGGATTTTATCTCTTTGGCTAATAAAAATCAATCCTACAGTTACCGGGATAACAACAATCGCAGTACCCCAAAGTAGACTCCAAAGGAAATTTGCTAAAGAAGGCGTCATAGTTTTCAACCTTTTTTTACACTCTTTATCCTAATTTTAATGGTCTAGCACATCCTTGAGAAGCCGTTTAACAAAGTCGGAAGTGTAAAGTGTGAAGTCTGAAGGCTGAAGTAGGACATCTGACATCTTGCAGCATTCTCAATACGAGCCAGAGGCTCTAATTCTCGTATTCTCGTTACCAGGTTGAACCTGGTAACGAGGTTTTGGTGGGCTGCCGCCTCTAGGAGGCTCGGCGAAAACCGTTGCTCAGAGTTCTCTGTGCCTTCATATCTGACATTGACAGTGTTTGGCTAAAATGATAATGATATAGCTTTTACAAAGCTTAAAGATTTTTTAGCTCATACCCAAGTTTTTTCTTTCTTCATAAAGCTAAAACCCATGACTGCTGCTAACCTTACTGCTTGGATTCTCGGTCTGCTGCTGGGACTGATGACACTTTTGTTTATTTTCCGCATCGTTCTGAGTTGGTATCCCCAAGCGGATCTGAATCGTTTTCCCTTAAATCTAGTAGCTTGGCCTACGGAACCCTTTTTAGTACCAATGCGAAAGTTAGTACCTCCCTTGGGTGGGTTGGACATTACCCCGATTATTTGGGTTGGTATCTTCAGTTTTCTGCGGGAAATTCTTCTCGGTCAGCAAGGACTGTTGACTATGATGACTCGGCTAAATGGGGGATGAGGGATTGTTGGTCATTAGTCATTGGTCATTGGTCATTGGTCATTGGTCATTGGTCATTGGTCATTGGTCATTGGTAAAGACTTTTGCCAAATGACAAAGGACAAATGACAAAGGACAAATGACAAAGGACAAATGACAAAGG
>JBHYDF010000006.1:0-99397 GCA_051861145.1 Nostocaceae cyanobacterium | reverse complement strand
CCATTAACCATTAACCATTAACCATTAACCATTAACCATTAACCATTAACCACTTACGTGCGCAATTAGCCTGGTTGTTTAATTTTTGCAACATTTTCTGAATTTTTACAGAAAACTTTATATTTTGTGTACAATTCGCAAATATACGTATTTGTATGCGAGTATGTGGGGTAATACACTCTACCCTCAATCAGTACAACGTGAGTATAATTATCGGTTAATATAGAATTAGTTGTCATCAAAATTACCCAAATACAACTTTCGCAGTCAGTGTCTGAGTGATTTTGCTGAAATTTTGGAGAAATTATTAAAACCAAAGCCAGGGTTGTTAATGATAAGTTTAATTAATTCTCAAGACAGTAAGATAAACGTCACAACTGCCACTCAGAGGCTGACACGAGCGATTATGCTTTCCCGGGGACAGTTCTCGCTACTTTTGGCGTGCTGTAACTGTATGAACAATCAGGAACAATTACTGAGCTTGGTAAAAGAATTTGCATCAGTAGAAATTACTGAAATCCTTCTTCCTCCTTCTGCGGAAACGCTTTATACTACAATCGCTAGCAAAATAGGCTCTACTCAACCCAATGCTTTGATGGTAAGGGGTTTGGAATCTGTAGTCGCTATTAATCAACTCATTATTTCTACTAATATGATGCGAGATGAGTTGTCCAAAAAGTTACAGTGTCCCTTAGTGTTGTGGGTAAATGATGAAATTCTGCGAAAATTAGTCTGGCTAGCACCTGATTTGAAGGATTGGGCTGCTACTACTATTCGATTTGATATGATCTAGATGAGAATATTTTAGATTTTGGATTTTGGATTTTGGATTTTGTAAAAATCTTGCTATTTGGCTGTTTTTGCAACCTATCTGTCGTAAATATTTTCCCAAATTATATAACTTTCCAAAAATTTTTTTTCAAAATGAGCAATCAGACCTAAATAAATATCCCTTGGGTTATAAACCCAAGGCTAAAAGCGTAAGTCCTCTGTAAGAGGACTGAAAATTAGGTGTTGCTGATTTGAAATATGAAAATCTCACGCCAAGACGCAAAGACGCAAAGATTTTCTTGGCGTCTTTGCGTCTTGGCGTGAGATTCAAAAAAATTATACCCGAATTCAGCAATACCGAAAATTAAGCTGTAAATTTAATTGAATACTATAACCAGTTGGGTGAACCTTTTGCTTAGATAAACTTACGGTAAAAATTAAGGAACAAAAAACAACACACTCTGCGTCTGTCTTCATATCTGCTTTAAGACAGACTTTGAATTCATCCCGATGAGTTCAGTGAGGGGATGATATATTTTTTATCCACTACCTCTAGTTGTTAGTCAGTTTTTTGACTAATGACTATTGATTCATCGCTGCTGACTAATGACTAATTTGGCAACGTTCCCATGAAAACGGTCTTGAAAAAATATTCTACCACCAAACAAGCACAAATTTTCACTGCTTTGGTATTAACTGGCATTTTATCTGTTGGAAGTGGCTTAACACTACAAAATAGCGCTACAGCAACACCAAAAGACTCTTTGCCAAAAGCAGCTAATGAAGTCCTGAAAGGAAATATTAAAACAAACAGTTTACCACAGCCAGTGGCTCGAGCAGTACTGCGAGATTTATCCCGTAAACAGGGAATTTTACCGACGAGATTCAAAATTATTGAATATAGTCAACAAACTTGGCGTAATGGATGTTTGGATCTGCCTAAATCTGATGAACTTTGTACCCAGGCTTTAGTTCCAGGTTGGCGGGTTGTGGTGTCTGATAATAATCAAACATGGATTTATCATACTAACAAGAATGGGCGTTCCTTGCGTCTGGCAAATGCAGATACTCCCACAAATAACCAATCCAGTAATTTACCAAAATCTGTTAAAAATGCTGTTCTCAAAGCCGCATCTAAACGTTTAAATACACCAATTTCTCAGCTAAATATTATTGAGGCACAAAAGCGGACTTGGAGTGATGGCTGTTTAGAATTAGGTGGGCCTGCTGAAAGTTGTCTACAGGCTTTGGTAGAAGGATGGCGGGTGGTTGTTGGTACTGATGACCAAATTTTGGTTTATCATACCGATGATTCTGGTTCCAATCTCAGACTAAATGAACAAGAAAGCAAAATCAGTGACAATAAATTACCTGAAAAAGTCAGCAATGCAATTTTAAAAGTAGCATCCCAAGATACAGGATTACGGATTTCTCAGCTACGTATTGTTGACTCGAAACAAATTACTACTGATGGCTGTCTGGGTTTACCCCGTCCTGATGAAGTTTGTACCCAGATTGCTCAAAAGGCTTGGGAAGTAACCGTACAAGCGAGGAGACAACGCTTAGTTTATCGTGCTAACCAAGATGGTTCTCAGGTGAGGCTGAATAAAGCCGCAAGCCGCATTAGTTTGCCGAAACCGATTACTAATGCTGTTTTGCGGGATGCGTCCCAATGGTCGGGTTTACCAACTTCTAGGTTACGTATTGTTAAGAGCGATCGCCATACTTGGGGTAATCCTTGTGAGGTGACTTTTAACCAGATTTGCAATAAGGCTTATATCCCCACTCCTGGTTGGATTGTCACAGTAGATAGTGGTGCGCAGCAGTGGGTTTATCATGTTAACGAAGATGCTTCTATAGTTGCGTTGGATCGCACCCGCAGTTTATCGGAAACCGCAGCTAAAGCAATTAAACAAGATGCGGTGAAGCGTTCTCAAAAACCTATTTCTACTTCTGCCCTACGGATTATTGAAGTTCAACGGCTAGCAGATTGGAATGGTACATGTGAAGGTAATTCTAACTGTACTCGTCCCATTTCTGGTTGGCAAGCCACTGTCTCTAATGGACAGCAAAGCTGGGTTTACCGTGTGAAAGAAGATGGTTCGCAATTTGAGTATCAAACAGCCGCAGCAAATTTACCAGAATCTATTACCAATGCGGTTTTAGCAGACGCCTCAGAGGAGTCAGGATTACCTTTTTCCCGCCTACGGGTAGTTGAGGTTGAACGCCGAGAGTGGCCCGATCGCTGTTTGGGTATCAGTGAACCGCTGATTTTATGTGCGCCAAGTGTTGTAACCGGTTGGCGAGTAATTGTCAGCGATGGACAACAGCGTTTAGTTTATCGTGTTGGTGAACCGGATGTGATCAAGTTTGATAAACGAGCTAGTGAAATTGCTGATAAGGGTAATTCTCCAGCTGTACCAATTTCTAGTAGCGAGTTACCACCTGCTTTAGAAAGCGGTATGGTTTTTCGACAAATTTCTAGTGGTGGCTTTGCTGGTAGAACCTACGAAACTATTTTGTTAGGTGACGGACATTTAATTCGTGTCCGCATCGGTGATGCTAATGATTCTGAGCGTAGCGTTCGCCGTGTTTCCCCGCAACAGTTACGCAAATTTCAGCAATTGTTAAAAAAAGAGGGTGGACAATTCCAGAATTTGAATTATCCTGCACCCACAGGCGCAGCTGATTACATCACCTATACCCTTACCAATTCTGAAGGTACAGTTCAATACAACGATATTTCTCAAAATCGTCTACCTAAAAAATTACAGGTACTACTCAAAGAGTGGAATCAAATCGTTAACAGTGCGCAAGGGTTGTAGATTGTTAATGGTTAATGGTTCATGGTTCATGGTTCATGGTTAATGGTTAATGGTTAATGGTTCATGGTTCATGGTTCATGGTTCATGGTTCATGGCTATTAACTATGAACTATTAACTATTAACCTGTGGCAAATATAGTCTTAAGCAAGTACAATTGCCTATTGTAGTTGATACTTCCTGGGACAGATGAGTAAACAGGGTGGAAACTTACACCATACTTGGGTGCAGTCTTATAATTCTGCAAACTTAGATTTGAGACTGCAAAAGGTGCAACAACAAGAGCCAATGTTTTACTATTTTGCTTATGGTTCTTGCATGTGTCCGGTAGATTTGAAGCGATCGCTTGGTGAGAAAACTCACTCTTACATAATTGGCTCTGCAATACTTAAAGGTTATCGACTGGGATTTTATCGCTATTCTTCATTTCGCAAGTGTGGTGTACTGGATGTCATCAAAGACCCAGCTAGTATAGTACACGGTGTCCTCTATCGGCTACCTTGGCGAGTTAGCGATCGCCTAGATCAAAGAGAAGATGTCCCTCATGGCGGTTATCGCCACGAATTTATAGATATTCATTGCCAAGGACGAATTTACAATAATGTTCGTACTTACGTTGTAGTCAATAAGTTAACAGAAGAACTAGCGCCTAACGATTGGTACTTTAATGTTGTCTTGCGCGGTGCTGTTACCTGTGGATTACCAGAGGAATATTGCTGGAATTTATTTAATCATATGTACCAATTGCAACAACGGCATCAAGGACAAAAAATTGTGCGATCGGCTTCAGCAAAAAAAATTTAATTGCTAAAACACAGCTGACTGTTGAGTGTCAACCGTCAACAGTCATTATCTAATAATTTCAGTTTCCGACTTCCAAAGCGCTGCTGGTAATCGCCAATACAAACCCTTATCTCGCTCCATTAGTTGATAACCAATTAGTTCTCGTCGTAGTGTTGCAAAGTCAGAGTGATGGCGAGCAATAATTTCGTTGACTTCACGTTCAGTGTAAGTTACTTCTTGTTCAAACTTTCTCACTAACCACCTAAGTATAACTAAACGTTTTTTGCGGGAAGCGGGAATTCTAATCAAACGTACACCATCAAGAAAGCTTTTGAGTACTTGCTCTTCCCAAGCTTCCAATTTAACGTTTCTCATATGAGGTTGATATACTTACAATAAAAAATCGTTTTTGTCAAGATTATGAGCGATAAGCCGGAGGCTTAACGCTTCGCGTATCGCACCTTGAGAATTTTTTACAATTTAAATAGTACTTTTGTACTAATTTGAGGTAGAATAATTTTATTGATGAATGGATATGCAATCAGGCAGGCGTTGTCCGTTTGCCGAGAACTCGCATTGTTTTCTAGAAAGACCCTAGATTGGATTATGGTCAGTCCTATGATGACACAAGTACAGGGTGCGATCGCAACCCAAGTTAACGAGCAAGCAACAGCTCAATCTCAGCTAGAACAATACATCGAGGAACCAGCTAACGGAATAGAGCAGGAAAATGCCAAAAATTTTTCCTTGCAAACGCTGAAAGATGCGACTACGAGCATCCTGCATTACGCCTTTTGGTTAGCTAATCAGAAAAAGACACACTCAAGAGCGTGTAAAAAGTTGCTTTCTGAACAAGGTTGGAAGGGTGAGGAGAAAAAATACCTCAAGATAGCAGCAGCATTTGATAAATTCTCTCCCCAAGAATTGGCACAAATTGAGCCAGCAACCATATTTCTATTAGCAAACAATAACAAAAAGTATCAACCAGTACTGGAACAACTACTGGACTTACCAGAAATTACTCAGTCACAATTACGAGAGCTAATTAAACAACAGCGTCAACCCAAGAAGTTTAAACAAGAAAAACCTAGTATTTGGCGGCGGACAAAAAATGGAAGAAGGTACTGTCAAATACCACCCATTCACGAAGAAAATGAACAAACTGGGGTAGCTTTGCAAAAGATGATGGATGAAGAAGGTTTAACTGCTCAACAAATCGTAGCAGAAGCTATAGCTTTGCGACAAGAATATAAGCAGGGAAAGTTAGTATACAATAATTGACCGAAGAAGGAAGATAGTTCATAGTTAATGGTTCATAGTTAATGGTTCATGGTTCATGGTTCATAGTTCATGGTTCATGGTTCATAGTTCATGGTTCATGGTTCATGGTTCATAGCTATTAACCATTAACTATTAACTATTAACCATTAACCTTCTTCCTTAATCAATAAATTCTTGCTGTTTTTTCTCCAAACTCTGAAGATGACGAATTGTGACTGCTAAAGGGTTTATACCATTTAAACTTAATAAAATCATCCAGCAGAGTGCTTTGATAAAGCTGAAGGCAGTAAATCTAGTTGCCATTTCATGAATTGCAATTCTAGCTTCATCTAAAAAGCTTTCATATTCTTCTACAATTGGATAATCATGAAAGACTCGTGTATTAATCCCATGAATGCCACTCACCCAAGATTTTCCCATTTGGATTCTCTCTAGCTGAGCAACCTCAAGATGATATAAATCATGATAGTTAATCTTAAAACCCCGGACTATAAGTTGCTCATTATCAATCTTGATAGGAATTAGGCTAATATACCCTAATGTTTTTTTGAAACTGACAATCTGGAAATTTTTACCAGAAAAATCTATAAACCAGTTTAATAATGCTATCCAAGCCTTGTAATAGTAAGATAAAAATCCTTTGTTTATTCTTTCATAGTCGATAGATTGAGAAATTTCATCACTTGTTTCCACCTCTAAAATTTGTTTACATTCCACCCGACTAGATAAGTTTTTTATCTCTGCCAATAACACAAATAAATAATAAGGAACTTTGGGATAATATCTTTTAAATTTCCAGCCCTGCTTATTATCTGGATATAATAATAAACACTCCTTTAACCGATACTTAAAGTCACAATAATATTTGTATAAAATATCTGGCGATCGCTGTTCACGATACTTGTAAATTACAAACGCACGTAGTAACAATTTACTCATGCGACGGGCAAAAATAGTCTCTTGCATATCTAATGAGGATTTCTTGGTATCCCATAACGCCATCAGCAAGGCTTGTTTTTGCCGTAAAGTGAGTTGATTTACTTCGGGTTGCTCCTGCATGACTATTGTCCATTAAGAAAGTGTGAGACGCTCATTAGATGCTCCCCGTTTTTCAGCCTTCACCTTTGACAGGACGAAATTTATACCAAGATGCATGACCTTCTTAAAAAAAATTTATAATCTCCTTGAGAAAATACCTAATACCAATTCCCTTTAAATCTGAAACATATCTTCTTGTAGAGACATAATTTCTATTTTTATTACCAAAGTTAGACATAGCAATGCTATTTGAGTTGTAAGATTGTCGATTGTAGTCGAAGTTTATAATTACAAAATACAAATGACTAAAGACAAAGCACACAATTACAAAAATTCATAATTATAAAACTCCGCGTCCCTCTCTTGCTTCCCTCCGCGTACCTCTGCGTTTAATAAAAATAATTTTTTGCTTGAAACTGATACCTTTAATATGACTTCTAGAAAACGCTCTCATCCTGATAAAAGCGCTAACAAGATATCCTACAGCGTCGCCCATGCAATTCCCGGACGCATTCGTTTTCGTATTCCTCGACTACTCAAAGATTCTGAGTATGCAAATAAACTCAAGCAGGTGATAGAATCCGACTCTAGGACTACGAATGTTCGTGTTAACCCTAGCGCTGCATCCATTGTCATCAATTATCAACCAGGTGTAATTTCAGATGAGCAAATGCGATCGCATTTAGTCAATCTGATTCAAACCGCCCCAAATATAGCTCTACCAAAACCAGTAACGGCAAAAACAATTCTGGGAAGTATCTTTGATGGTATAATCAACCTCATTGATGGTACACGTAACATTAACAAAGCGCGTACCGCTATTAAGCATAAGCCGTTAAGGACAGATCCTTGGGAACGATTCCTCTCTACTACGGAAAACATGGTTAAGGGGCTAAAATCAGCTATCATGTTTATTTTGCCTAACAAGCGATTGCGATCGCAAAGCGCATAAGTTACATAAAGTTTGGAATTGAAACGCAGAGGAACACAGAGGGAAGCAAGAGAGGGACGCGGAGTTTTACAATAGGAATTTGTGTAATCGTAGATTAAGTATAAAAATGGGCGCTTATTTACATGAAACCCCGGATGAAAATGTTTTGGTTCGGGCTATACATACTGCTGTTAAAGGACGAGCTAGATATAAGGTAAATGGACTTTATAGTTGTGATGGTTTAAAAATATACCTTGAATTGAGATTGTCAGAGGAGAAAATAATTGAGCAAGTTCGTGCTAATCCTGTGACTGGAAATGTTCTGATTTTTTTTCATCGAGATAAAAGTGCTAACGCGATCGCTCTGCTGATTCAAGGTATTGTTTTAGATTACAGAAAAGAAATTAGAAAACTACCTGTAAGAACAGGTTATATCAACATAGGGTCTGAGAAAGAAAAATTTAATCAGGAAATATCCTATGTTCAGAAGCAAAAATTTTTACCGTGGTATGTATGGGGGAAAGATTCGGTATATGCTTCGTTGAATACCTCACTTATTATGGTATCGGGGGCTGTTTGTAGTCTTGTCCTTTGTACGGGACTGGTGCATGGATATGGTCTTGATAAAGGTATTTTGCTAGCAATTCAGAAGTTGCACACACCAATAGGCGATCGCGTGATGCTTGGTATCACTTTTCTGGGTGAGCCAGTATTTTTACTATTGGTTTGTTTGGGACTGGCAAGTAATTTGCTACATTCTAATTGTCGCAGTGAAGCAACTAACTTGGCTATAACCGCAGTCGGTGCAGGAAGTTTAAATTGTTTGCTGAAAATACTATTTGGTAGGGCACGTCCAGCATTGTGGGATCGTATTATTGATGTGGGTTTACACAGTTTTCCTAGCGGTCACGCAATGGTGTCGATAGCGATTTATGGTTTTATTGCTTATATTTTGGCTAAGGAATTTCCTCAATGGCGAGAACGGATTTTTGCTTTGACTGTTGTCTTAATTCTGGCGATTGGTTTTAGTCGGCTTTATTTGGGTGTACACTGGCCTACAGATGTGGTAGCTGGTTATGCCGCTGGCTTAGTGTGGTTGGCTATCTGTATTCAGAATTTGGAACGCCGCAAAAATATGGCAATAGTTAATGGTTAATAGTTAATAGTTAATAGTTAATAGCCATGAACCATTAACCATGAACCATGAACCATTAACTATGAACCAGTCAAGAATTAGGTTGTCCTAGCAGTACAATTGAGCAATTTAACTCTTTAATTACTTGGCTTGTGACTTCACTAACGGCTAATCCACCAGCAGTACGATAGCGAGTAGAACGCAAAACTACTAAATCAAATCCCTTGGCTTCCTGGATGATTATTTTCGCAACATCATCATTAACAACTGTGTGAATATTGGTATTTACCTTTGACCGATTTTGTGATGCAATATCGTACAGTTGTGATTCAAAATTGCCTACTTGGGGTCGGGGTGTTCTGCGATCGCACACGTGTAACAGCACTACTTCCGCTTTATTTGCAGCGGCTAAAATTTGCGCAAACCTAATCGCGCCTATGGTTGACGGTGTTAAGTTTCCAACTGGTACGAGAATGCGCTGAATTGTCGTCGGACTGCTTAACAGCCGCGTAACTGCTACAGGACAGTGAGAAGACCAAAAGACGCTATCGATAACGTTACCAAATAAACGGGCACGTAAGCCAGTGTTACGCGACCAACCCATGACAATCAAATTGGCGTTTTCTTCTCGACTAGTACGGCTAATTCCCATCGCCACATCGTCATCGATGCGAATGTCAGGTAATACTTCTACGTTAAATTGCTGAGTGATTTCTGAAGCAGCCTTTAAGCGTTGCTGACTTTCGTCGAGGGTTGCTTGCAATTGCGGATCGTCCATATGTACGTGCCACTTGGCGATCGCTAATGGTATAATTCGTCCAGATTCATGACCTGCCAGTAATGCTGCCATTTCAATTAGATAGCGCTGGGTTTGCGGGTTGTAAATAGGTACAACTACGGTGAATGGATAGTGAGTTGTTTTTTCTTCTACAACTTTACCAACCTCATCTCGCCACCAAGTTGAAAGTCTGTCTTTTGGTAACTCAGCTTGAGGGATTGTCAGCGCACTAGCAAATCGTGCTGTAATCACCGGACCAAGAATTGCTGTTACTAGCATCAGCACGATTACGCTATTTAAAACACCCTCACTGATTAAGCGTTCACCAGCAGGGTTTACTGCTTCATAAGCAACCAAAGCTGCTGCTAGTGTGGCTGCTACCTGCGGTAAAGATAACGACCACATTGTAAGTAATTCTTCTCTGTTGTAACGGTACAGCAATTTAGCTAAGAATGCTGCTAGAAATTTGCTACCAATCAACGCCACTACAATTGCCAAAGCCAACCAAACCGAACTGAGAGTTTTGATAAAAGCAGGAATATCAATTAGTAATCCCATGTCCACAAAGAAACAAGGGATAAACAAAACACTACCAACAAACTCAACTTTTTCTCTAACTGGACTATGACCCAAAACATCGTTAACAGCTAAACCTGCTAAGAACGCACCAACAATTTTTTCAATTCCAATTAATTGCGCTCCTATAGATGCTACAAATAATGCTAGTAAAATAAATAAAAATTGCTTGCTTTGCTCATCACCAGAACGTCGGAAAAATTGTTTACCTGCCCAATCAAAGCCAAATAAAACTACAACAGAGTAGATTGCTAATCCAGCCAACAGCGTAATTAAGCTCACGGCTGTGAAATTTCCGGCGTGAATTCCTACACAAATTGCTAGTACTAACAAAGCACCCGTATCGGTGAAAATAGTAGCACCAATCGTGACTGTTACGGCTTCATTTGTCACCACTCCCAAGCGACTGACAATCGGATATGCTAAGAGAGTATGGGAGGCAAGCAAAGAACCAATCAAAACAGAAGAGTTCCAGCTAAAATTAAATAAACGTCCTACTAATATACCAGCAATTAATGGCACTAAAAATGTCAGTGTTCCAAAGCCAATTGAACGATTTCTAGTTCTGCGAAACTGTTCTAGGTCAATTTCTAAACCTGCCACGAACATTAAATAGACTTTACCGATTTCTGATAGCAGTTTTATAGTTTCAGATTCGGAGTTAAGAAGATTTAATCCATTCTCACCTAGTACTACACCCGCTATTAACAAACCAACTAATCCAGGTAAACGCAGTCGCTCAAAAATAGGCGGGATGGTAAAGATGACAAGCAAAAGTATGGTGAACGCAATAATAGGACTTTGTGCTAGCAAGTTTTTACCCTCTGATTAAATAAAATGGGTAGAAAAGTCAGGAAATATAATTGTAAAAGGCTAAGTTGATTCGCTTATGGACAAATGAAATATTCCTGTTGGTGTGAATTATCAGAATTACCCTCAAGTTAGGCTATCTTTGAAGATAAGATTAAATTATAAACAACGCTTTTGATAAGTAAGTATACGAAAATAAACAATGCGCTTGTAAATAAAAGTAAAGCCTTGAAATTCGGTTTGTACTAGCGCTTTAGCGCCATTCGCATTATTACTTACTATTTAACTTTATTTCAGCTTACCTACTTATAATATTTGTTGCTGATTTGCTGGTCTTATTACTCGATTTTGGATGACTGTATTCTATGAATCTACATATTAAAACAAAATCATTATTTGTTAGTCTGGCATAAAATAATTTTATATTTTCAATTATAAACTGATTATTTTATAATTTAAAATCTATCAAAAGTATGAAGACAAAAAATACCAAAAGCAGGATGTTTGTATAAAATGAAGAATCAAACACTCTCAAGAACCAAAAGCACAAAATGAGCATTGCTTTAGGAGTGTTTTTCTGAGATTGCAAACATAAAATTCTTTGGATTTTTAACTTAATTATGGTAACAACTCCTCCTTCTCAATCTTCAGATGCTCAATACCAGGTAGAACATCCACAAGCAGAAGTAGAAGCGATTGTCAAAGCACCACAGTCAGATACAGATATTGATTTAGAATTTCTCTACACTCGCGATATTGAATTTCGCCAAGAAACGATTTACTTTGTTGTAGTTGACCGATTTTACGATGGCGACTCTAACAATAACCGGGGTTTTAATCCCGAACTTTGTGATCCAAATCGAGAGGAATGGGGTAAATACTGGGGTGGCGACCTGCAAGGAGTTATTGACAAGTTAGACTATCTCAAGAATATGGGGGTTACAGCCGTTTGGCTAACCCCCTTATTTGAGCAAGTTGAGGACTTATTCATTGAAAGTGCAGCCATTCATGGTTATTGGACAAAAGATTTTAAACGGTTGAACCCTCGCTATATTTCTGATGATGACGACCCTTCGCTGAATAAAACCCAAGAAGAGAAAAATACTGTTTTTGACCGCTTAATTGCAGAATTGCACAAGCGTAATATGAAATTGGTGCTGGATATTGTTTGTAATCATAGCAGTCCCGATACAGGTGGTAGTAAGGGTGAATTGTATGATGATGGAGTAAAGATTGCCGACTTCCACGATGATAAAGACCATTGGTATCATCACTACGGCGAAGTTACAGACTGGGAGGATGATTGGCAAGTTCAAAACTGTGAACTATCAGGTTTAGCAACTTTCAACGAAAATAATATTAACTATCGCAACTATATCAAATCTGCAATCAAGCAGTGGTTGGATCGGGGGGTTGATGCACTACGAGTAGATACAGTTAAGCATATGCCCATCTGGTTTTGGCAAGAGTTTACCGGCGAGATGTACAATCATAAGCCAGATGTGTTTATTTTTGGAGAATGGATTTACAGTCATCCAGATAGCGATCGCTCTGTTGAATTTGCCAACAACTCTGGCATGACTATCCTAGATTTTGGGTTATGCATGGCAATTCGTCAAGCTTTAGCCAAGAATGACGACAAAGGATTTTACCTGATTCAGAATGTATTGGATCTAGACCATCGTTACAACGGTGCTACGGAATTGATTACATTTCTCGATAATCATGACATGCACCGCTTCCAATCTCTCAACCCTGATCCGGATATTCTCCACTTAGCGGTTGTTTTGCTGATGACAACTCGCGGTATTCCTTGCCTATTTTACGGTACGGAACAATATCTACACAATGATACCAATGCCGATGATAATATCTACGGCAATAACGACCCCTACAACCGGCCGATGATGGAAAGTTGGGATACGGATACCCCAATCTACCGAGATGTACGGAAGCTTTCCGGATTGCGCCGTCTGAACCCAGCGGTATCAATGGGTAGTCAGTGGCAGAAATATATCACACCAGATGTTTATTGCTACGTGCGTCGCTACCGTGATTTCCGCTATTTTGTAGTATTAAATAGAGCCGATACTGTCATCTTAGAGGTAGTAGATACTGAGTTACCAGACCGAGAACACACTTGTGTATTGACAGGACGCAAGTTTGAGGTGAAGGATGGCAAAATTTCCAACTTGGAACTCGCCCCCAAAGAAACTATAGTTATCAGTCATGTTGGGGAACGTGTCAAAGGGCAAACTATTGTCAGGGTACAACTGAATGGCGTACAAACCCAACCCGGAGAAACCATCGTTGTCATTGGAGACTGTCCGGAACTGGGTAACTGGGATATCAGCAAAGCGTATCCTCTAGAATATATCAACTCTAATACCTGGTTTGGCGAGATTCCCTTTAATGAAAGTGCTGGTAAACTCATCAGCTATAAATACGCCATATGGCGGGAAGGAAGTTCACCTTTGCGAGAAAACCTTGTTTCTCGTCGCTGGGTGATTGCGAGTGAGGGAACCGTCAAATGGCGTGACACTTGGGCTGGTGGACGCGAATCTTAATGGTTCATGGTTCATGGTTCATGGTTCATGGTTCATGATTATTAACCATTAACTATTAACCATTAACCATTAACCATTAACAAAAATTCCTTGACAAGTGAAGTCATTATGAGTACGCTTTAGAAGAAAGATTAAAAGTTGTTACGGTCTATTGAAGGAGAGAGTTAAACCAATGTTGCAAAATAAAGAAAGACAAAGAGTTCCCAATGTTACTTTCCGCGTGCGTGAGAACGATAAGTGGGTGGATGTGACATCAGATGAACTATTTACGGGCAAGAATGTAGTGGTTTTTGCTTTGCCAGGAGCATTTACACCCACTTGCTCATCTACTCATGTTCCAGGTTACAATCAGTTGGCAAAAACTTTCCAAGAAAATGGTGTAGATGCTATCTATTGCGTTTCTGTAAACGATACCTTTGTGATGAATGAATGGGCAAAGGATCAGGAAGCAGAAAATATCAAATTTTTACCCGATGGCAATGGTGAATTCACTGATGGCATGGGGATGCTTGTAGATAAAACAGACCTGGGATTTGGCAAGCGGTCTTGGCGCTATTCCATGCTGGTAAAGAATGGCGTGATTGAAAAAATGTTCATTGAGCCAGAAGAACCGGGCGACCCCTTTAAGGTGTCTGATGCTGAGACGATGCTCAGATACATCAATCCCAATGCAGCAAAACCTAGGTGTGTTTCCCTTTTTACAAAGCCTGGTTGTCCCTTCTGTGCCCGTGCTAAACAGATGTTGAAAGAACACAGTTTAGATTACGAGGAAATTGTTTTAGGTAAAGATGCAACCAGTCGTTCTTTACTAGCCGTTTCAGGCGCAACAACGGTTCCACAAGTATTTATTGATGGTAAACATATCGGTGGTTCAGAAGCTTTGGCAGATTATTTAAGTGCTAAGTAGAGAGTTACATTTGTTACGGTAATTGTAATTCTGTCTTGATGTGAATTAAGGCTATAGCAATTATCAAGTCTTGGAAATTAACCACAGATGGACAATAAATAAAAGTTTTTCCTCTGTCTTCCCGAGCCAGTGCGGTGCGGGGGTTCCCCCCGTTGAGCAACTGGCGTCCCTCAAAGAGGGGGGAATGAGGGGGGTGGACACAGATAATTCATCTATCTGTGTCCATCTGTGTCTATCTGTGGTTGTTTTTACCGTAAAACTTGATTTTTGTAATCAATTTAGTCTGATGATGGCTGTGTTTCTTACCTAGTCAAAGTTTTATCTTTAGCTTTAGAAATTGTTGCGTTGCTAGGAGGGGTTCTTATTGCAAATGTTTCTTGTGCAAAGGCAATTTTTTCTTGAACTCCCGTAAGTTTTGGCAAAGCACTATCAATGGCTTCGAGTCGGGGTATTAGTCCTTCTTGATTGGCAATTTGGATCGAAAGACCGGGACGAGCGTTTATTTCTAGTAATAATGGCCCTTTTTGCCGATCCAAAACAATGTCTACGCCAAGATAGCCAAACTCTGTTTTTTCACCTAGCTTTGCAGCCATTTCTAAAATAGTTTGCCAATGAGGAATTTGGCGATCGCATAATGAATGCCCTGTTTCCGGATGTTTTTCAATGTAGCGGTTATTTTGGATACCAGCTAGCGTTGTACCAGTTGATAGGTCAATACCGACACCAACGCCACCTCTATGTAGATTAGCCTTACCGTCAGAAGCCCGCGTTGGCAAACGCAACATTGCCATTGCTGGAACTCCTTGGTAAACAATAACACGAATATCGGGAACACCTTGATAGGCTATTTCATCAAAAACCGAATCAAACTGCACTGCATATTCAATAATTGCCTTATCGCTTTGTCCTCCCAGCGAAAACATACCGCTGAGGATGTTGTGAATGTGATAATATAAGTCTCCCGGTTCTAGAATTGAACCACTGGCTTTACGATAGCCCTCCTTTGTCACATCTTTAATAACCACAATCCCATCCCCGCCGCTACCTTGGCCGGGTTTAACAACAAAAGATTTCCGTTCTCCAATAATATTGGGTAGGTTTCTTACCTCATTCTGGAAGGTAATGACTCCGTAGGATTCTGGGGTAGGTACACCGATGCTTTGAGCAATTTTTTTGGTTTCTAGTTTACTGTCAGCATAGCGATACAGCCGACGCGGATTATTAGGAAAGAGATAGTCCAAGTTACGAGAGTTGATTCCCAAAATTCCGTAACGCTGAAGCGAAAATGGAAACATAGCTGTTTACCCCTGTGTTTGTTTCAGCCGCCGTTGTAATGACAAAAATCGGAAATATTCAATCAGCTTGTAGCCGTTGTAGCGTCCCACGAGGATATTTACTGCCAAAACCAATAGTAACAGTTCTGGAAAGATAAATGCCCAATGTTCTACGTAGGAATTTATCATGCAAAAATAGCCGATTACAGCTGCTAAAATGCTACCAAGTCCGGCAATTATCGTTTCCTTTGGACCAGATTCTTCCCACATCATCGCCGCCCGCTCAATCGTCATGGCTAAAATCACAATGGGGAATAAAGACACTGATAACCCCAAATTAATTCCGAGATTTTCCAAAATGATTGCGAGGAAACCCACTAACAAGACGGTTGCGGTCAAAATTGCGGCGAGTCGAGGTACAATTAAAAGCTGTAATTTATTCAGATAGCCACGGAACAAAAGCCCGATAATTACAACAAGAACAAACAGCGGAATACCAACGATAAGTCCAGTTTGCCGAAAGGCGAGAGAAATTAATATGGGGGTGAATGTACCGAAGGTTTTTAGCCCTACCATCTGGTGCAAAACAGAAATTACTAAAGCACCAATGGGCATTAAAACTAGTATCTGAAATACTCGTTGAGTCGATAGCGGCAATCTCAGTAAGGAGTATTCTAAAAATGGATTCGACACTCTCTTACCCCGCCAAATTGAGCGAGTAAGTCCATTATCGGTATTGGGTTGGACAACTACTTCTAAATTGACATTGTTCGCTCCTTGTGCTTGTAAGACACGATTGGAACCGTACCACCAAGTAAGATAGCGATTTTGCTCACCAAAAGTATAGTTAATTGGATCAAAGGCTAACCAGCGATCGCCCTGTTGAATCTCTAGCCACTGGATAAAATCTGTTGAATATACTTCTTTACTCCGTAACAAAATACCATTACCAACTCGCGCTGGTACGTTGGCTCTATTCAAGAGAAATGCTGCTAATTCTGGAGTGGACTCTTCTTTTCTCAAATTTCTCTGGATAGCCTGAACTCGAATGTCATCTTCCCGCAGAGCTATTTGATAAATTTGTTTTACAAAAGATAAGCGATACGCCTCCGGCGTTAAGCTTCGCTTATCACCCTCTGATTGCTTTTTCGCTTCGTCCAAAAGAGCGTTAATTTCCGCTGTTGGCAGGTTTTCCTTCAGGTTGTCCCTAACTCTAGCGGTATTTTCGCCAAACTTGACAAGTTGGCGATCAACTAACCTTTGTCCGGAAATTGGAAGTTCCTCTGTTCCGGGTTTAGCGTTAGCTTTCCTCGTCACAATTGCTCGATAAAAAAGAATATCGTTGCTAGTGTCATCTTGCTTGGTAAAGACAGCCAGTCGATTTGCTGAATTATTTAAAATCTTGACTTCGCGATTGTACCCATTGTTGATAAAATCCTCTTTGACTATCTCATAACGTTGAGATGCTTGGGGAAGATGAAACTCAATGTTAGTTGGTTGTGTTTCTTCTGATTCGAATCCTAATTGTTCTGAATTTAAAGATAGTTTTGCTTCAACATACCAACTGTTAAAAGCTTGGTTAGGAAACACCGGTACATTTGAAGAAGTCAGCTTGTGAAAAAAAATTGTTAATGCGATCGCCACTAAAAACAATGCTAGGAACAACGCATAAAAAGTACGTTTCACTGCTGCGCCTCCTCTGTTTGACATGATGGTTCTGTGGTGAAAGTTTGAGAAGAATCAACAGCGAATTTACCTTGTTTTAACATATTTCGCCCAATTAAAACTGGATAGTTAAAATCCTCTCGATCTGCAAGGTTTACCTCTTCCTCAATCCATCTGTCTGCAATACAAAATTTCATTCGTACCACCGGACGCTTGATATCTTTACCCTCGCGAGCTTTTATGCGTACCCACCGCACAATAGGACGCTCAAAAACTTCTGTGTTTCCGTCTCCATCTTTAAATTGGAATTTAATCATTCCGCCAGACTCTGAATCTTCATCTGGCTTTTCTAAAATTTCAGCATTAATAGAGGTAGTTGTTGCACCTGTGTCAAGCTTTACTTTGGTTTCTTTCTCAACACCAGGAATCTTTGCTTTTTCTACCCAACCAATAGTTTGAGTCTGTTGTTGTGATAAGCTAAGACCTTGAGTTCTTTGTAAACTGCATCCTGCTCCAGACAACAAACCAATAAAGAAAACAAAAAAAATTTTCTTAATTGTATCCGGCGTAAACTGCCTAAATCTTCCTTTCATAAATTCCAACCATGCACAATCGACAAGGTTCTATGACATTTATATAGGTATATTTATATTTTGTTACCGAGATAACAAAATCCAGCTAAAGGCAGATTTAGGAGAGTTTTTGCCAAAATTCCTGGGATTATGGCTTTAAGGATATAAATCGGCGATCGCAACTAATCAACTAATATTTATGCTGACTTACTTAACCAATCCTCGTTAAAACTGAGTTTAATTCTAGTTTCAATCTAACTTTTTTTATTGCCTCTATCAGTTGTGTAGTCCAGTATCTATCTTTTGGGTGAATAATTACAACATCAAACCAAAACTGGTTATTTTACATCAACTTCTTCCAAATTATCAATATGTAAATCTATAGCAAATGCTAATGGATATTTTGAGCGGCGATATGAATCCCAATACCGTTTGGTTAAGAGAGAAAGGGCAAGGAGTCAAGGAGGAAAAACAAGCATTTTTTCCTTTTTTCTACAAGATGCAAAGCAATAAAGAGAACCGTATTGACGTGAATTTCGTAGATATCACTAACTTACTGTATCTACCATTTCGCTATTCATTATTTTTGCAACAATTGTGACAAAATTGGCAATTTAAGCATGATTTTGTCTGAGGTTAAGGATAGGCATAATATTTTTCTCTCAAAAGCAACAAAATAGGGTAAGCTGATACACGAAGAAAAATCTGAAGTAGTCCAATACAGATTTTCATTCTAAAAATCTACCACAAACTACCATTTGGACAGCATTTAAAGTTAGTCAGGGTCAAATAGCCAGCATCGGGGTATCTATCAGTGGTTCTTAATTGAACAAAAAACGCCACTGTGGCGAATTATTGCGGAAATAAAGCAGAAAAACGCCCAACAGAACAAGTGGTGTAGGGGTTTTTTTGTGTCTAATTTCCAAGTTAACAGTTCACCGATTGGCAAGAACAATTTGAATTTGTATGGGATCAGTGACAACCTTAAAAACAAAAGTCAAAAAGCTGTCAGTATTATCTGGCAGTGCTGCTGCGATGATATTGAGCGTGAACGCCTCAGTAATGGGCGCATCTATGCACACCGGCTTGGGTACTCTCCCAGGCGCTAATGGCAGTGACACCGATGATATCAATAAAGCAGATCAGGTAATGGAGAGCAGGAGTACCGATAAGATTGATTTTGATCTGGGGTACAGAAGAACGCCTAGCTTTGATCATTCGGTCAATAGGACTCTGGCGCAAGCTGATCCGAGCAATGCCTCCGCAGGATTACGCAGCGTAGCTGAGTGGGAGAAGTTGTTTCTCGCTGTTTGGGATAAAGAACACTCCCGAACCTATCTTCCACTTAGCCAATCTGGAAATAGTTGGGAATACTACGACTTAGCCTATGCGATCGATGGACTGACGGCAATTTTTGAAGCGACGGGAAACACCCAATATCTAGACAGAGCGCTCCTCTATATCGACGAAGTTATCAAGGACGCAAAGGTTTCCTCATCCCTTCCTAACAGCCAATTCAAGGATTCATATCTTGGTTGGCCTGCATTCAATCATCCAACTGACAAGAATATACAAGGGGGAGAATATCCCTTGTTTGAAAGCTACCTGTGGCGCTATGTCACAAAGCTTCTTCGAGTAATGCGACAGAACGATCGCATATATAGCGACAGCCGCTACCGAAGCGCCTACGACAAGATCCTTTCATTTAGTGAACGTAACATCTTCGATAAGTGGAAAAATCGAAGTGTAAAAAACCTTTATCGTAATCGAACGCATATGGCATCCCATTGGGCGTTCATAGCTGTTGATCTCTTCGTTGTTTCTGACAACGAGAGCCGTCGTTCACAGTATCGTGAAGTGTTTGATCAAATCAATAAAGACCTTCGAGATCAGATTCGACCGAACCCTTCAAACTCTTCAGCGTATTTCTGGGATAGTGAGTGGGGATCGGTCTCCCTTCCAGGACAAGACGTATCTCATGGCAACAATCTAATCTCCTATCTTGTCGAGGCTCATGACAACGGCATCGAGTGGAACAAGAATGACATGACGGCTCTTTCATCCCTACTTCTCAATGTGATATGGAAGGAGGGTGATGGTTCGTATGCTGCTTATGTTGATGGCAGTGGCTCCGGTAACGGCTGGTTCAACGACGGATTCTGCAAGCTAGGTCGGTACGATGCTCGTATTCAAAAACGCTTGGAGTCTCACAATGTTGGGCGAGGAATGCAGTTATATGGGAATGGAGCCTTAAATGCGAAATTGCTTGCTAAGTAATTCCAACCCAGCCCAATACTGCAAGGGATAAGGTAAAAGGTTAAAGGGGAAGGGGAAGAAGATGCTTATACCATTTTGAAAAAAGAATGCGACAGATGGATTGACAGAACCCATACATAGAAGGCGATTTACAATCCCGGACAGAGCCGGCACGAGGGAAACCCTCCCCGAAGTTCTGATCGCCCGAGCGGCGGAGCCGCGGCAGAAAAATCGGAGATTTTTCTGCCCCCGCCGGGCGCGCTTCGCGATCGGAGGAAGCCTCCGCTCAGACTTCTCTCCGCAGCACTGTCCTCAAAATCTAAAATCCAAAATCCAAAATGGTATTATTATTACGCCTTTTCCCTTACCCCAAAACCCCAAAACCCTCCAAGTATTGCAACCCAGCCGATCCGAATAACTAGTAGTTTGTTAAGTTTTCATTGATTGGTTCGTAGTAGCGCTTAAAGGCTACTACGAACAAATCTTTTATCCTTTTAATGATTTTCGTACGGAAGCACTGATAATATCTACTGCAAAGGTAAGGCTAATAAAAACTATCAAAGTAGCCAGTAAACCTTTGTAATCAAAACTACTCAATTGTTCCGTCAGCAAACGCCCCAAACCGCCAGCACCTACCAATCCTACAATTACCGTAGCGCGTATGCAAACTTCCCAGCGATAGAGAATATAAGCAAGGAAACGAGGAATAGTAGCGGGTAAAACGCCGTAAAGGAAAACTTGAGAATTACTTGCACCCAAAGCTTGCAAGGAATTTAAAGGTTGCTCATCTAAATTTTCGATTACCTCTGCCATCAATCGTCCCAATATACCAAAATTGTGGATAGCTAGAGCGATCGCACCCGGTAAAATTCCCGGAAACAATACAAACAGAAAAATTAACGCCCAAATTGGTTCCGGAACAGCGCGGGCAAATAGGAGAATTAATCGAGTAATACTATTTTGGATTTTAGATTTGAGATTTTGAATTGAGGTTTCTCCTCTTGCTTCTTTCTCCTCTCCCCTTGCTGCGGTCGGTGAAAGCAATATACCAACCAAACCAGCGCCAGTCATTGCCAAAATAGACATGGCAAGAGTTTGAGTAGAAAGAATAAATACTTGATTTAACTCAATCCATTGTGGCGGAAAAGCTTCTTGAATTACTTTTGCTAAAAGTTCGGCGGTGCGTGGTTGCCAAAGTTTGGCATAATCGGCTTGAATGTACCAAAAGGAAAATATTAATAAGATAAGCGCACCCAGTAAAAATATCTTTATTACTGGATCGTATTGAAATTCCGATAAGTTTTGATCCCCCCTCACCCCCCTTAAAAAGGGGGGAATTAATCTTCTAACCCTTCTTAAAAAGCTTAGATCCCCCCTCACCCCCCTTAAAAAAGGGGGAATTAATCTTCTAACCCTTCTTAAAAAGCTTAGATCCCCCCTAACCCCCCTTAAAAAAGGGGGAATTAATCTTCTAACCCTTCTTAAAAAGCTTAGATCCCCCCTAACCCCCCTTAAAAAAGGGGGAATGGGAATTAAGCCCCCCTTTTTAAGGGGGGTTGGGGGGATCTGCGATTGACGCTGTTTGAGTTTGAGAACATTCAAATCCAAACGGCTAGGTAATTCCAAGCGCTGACGCAACAACCCACTGAAAAAATCAGTACTACCACTTAACAACAGCAATGCAAACATCAAAGTCCACACTTGCTCATAACGCAACGACTGAAGACTAAGATAAATTTGATAACCCAGTCCCCCAGCACCAATAATCCCTAATACCGTCACCGAACGGATCGAACACTCAAAACGGTAAAAACTATAGGAAACTAGATTGGGAAAGGCTTGGGGAATAAGGCTGTAAGTAAAAGCACTCTTGGGAGATACACCGCTACTCAATAATGCTAACAACGGTTCGCGTGGTGTTTCATCTAAAATTTCCGAAAATACCTTAGCAGTAATTGCACCAAAAGGAATTGCGATCGCCAACACTCCTACTAGAGGATCGAGTCCAAAAATATTTACGAAAAACAATCCCCAAATTAACTCATGAATCGCTCTCGGTATTGCTAAAATTGCCCTTACCACCAACCAAGGAGATTGAAAACCTCCCACAGAAACCGACTTCCACCACACCTGACTAGATAAAACACCTCCCACCAATCCAAAAACTAAACAAAAAAATGTACCACACACAGCGTAGGCGAGAGTTTTCAGTGTCGCATCTAAAGTTAACAGCAAAAATTCTGGACTTAATTCTGGTGAAACAACCGCAGCCAAAAAGCGAAAAACCAGACTCCAACCACCCTCATTAATTAAATCCCCCTGGAATACACCAGCTACATACAAAGACCAAATCACCGATACAACAAACACTAACCCCCAGAAATTCCGCCAATTCATGTTACTAGTTAATAGTTAATGGTTAATAGTTAATGGTTAATAGATAATAGCCATGAACCATTAACCATGAACAACCAACTACTAACTACCAATTATTCTTCATCTTCTCCTCTGTGTTCTCTGCGTCTGTATGGTTGAATTCTATACAATTCCTCTACCATACCCGCCGACACTTCCCCAACTGGTGCATCAAACAAAATTCTTCCCTGACGCAAACCGATAATCCGCTGAAAGTGACTGCGAGCATATTCTATCGCATGTAAGCTGCTTACCAATGTTTTTCCCGCTTCCTCACTTAAATCACGTAATAAATTCATAATCTCGCGACTTCTTTCTGGATCAAGGCTGGAAATGGGTTCATCAGCGAGGATAACGGCGGGGTTTTGCACTAAAACACGAGCGATCGCTACTCGTTGTTGCTGTCCTCCAGAAAGGCGATCGGTGCGATCGTACAGTTTTTCTGGAATTCCTACTTGCATTAAGGCTTTTGCAGCAGTTTCCACTTCCAATGGATAAATCAAGGAAACCGCTGCTTTGAAAAATGACCACCTTCCTAAATGTCCGGCGTTGACATTATGAATCACCCGCAAATTATCCACTAAATGAAATTGCTGATAAATTGTACCAATTTGCCTTTGCAGTTGCCGCAGTGTTTTGGGACGCAAATTTGCTAAGTTACGGCTGAATACCCAAACTTCCCCTTGTGTCGGTTGTAGTGTACCGTTGAGTAAACTAATTAGAGTACTTTTGCCAGCACCGCTAGAACCCACAAGCGCAACTCTTTCACCTGGATAGATTTGTAAATTAATGTCTGTGAGAGATTGAAAAGAGCCAAATTTTTTGCTGACGTTTTTGAGTTCAAAAATTGGTACGCGTGGGTTCATATATGCTTGCTTTGAACCGTCAAGGACGCCAAGGTATTTTATGTTAGTTTAACGCATTAAGTAAAACAGTTCAATTTCTAATCCATTTTGTCATTAAATAGCGATTTGGGTTTGTGAAACCAACCTTTTTATAAAAGTTTTGTGCTATTTCATTTTCTCGCTCAACTTCTAGATGAACTGCATTAATTCCTAAAGATTGGCAAACATTTTCCATAAATTCTATGGTTTTTGTGCCTACTCCTTGCCCTCGATAGGTTTCTCTGATGTAAAATTCATCAACAAAAGCATCACGCCCACGATATTCTAAACTGTAGCCAAATGTAAGAACAATATATCCAATTGCTTGGCTATCCTGCTGGATTAACCATACTCGCCCAATAGATTCATCATTTAAAATTTTTGTCAAAACTTGGCGAATTATCTCTTCATCAAAAATAAGATGTCCATCGTATTCGTAAAACTCTTGAATAAACTGGAGCAAAATTTCAATATCAGAGTTTTCAGCTATCTTGAAATTTGTTTCCATAGTTTGAAAATTTTCGCGCCTGGGACGATTGTCCCAGGCGCTCTAACTACAACGGTATGTAGCTAGAAATACAATTACTATATTATGATGTTTCACTGCAAAACACAAGATGTTTTGCATATCTTTACACAAAATATAATTACAAATTCTCCTAAATTTAAGATATGCAAAATCAGGAAAAATGTTACTTAATTTTACCTATTTTGCGACCAACTGCTTCGATTTGTTTATAGTTTTCATTTTTGGTGGGAATGAATTTTTCTGCCTGTAAAAGGTCGAGAATTTCCTTTTGCTCTGGTACTTTTGGGTCAAGCTTGAAAAAGGCGTTTTGTACTTTTTTAATAAAATCTTCGCCGTACCGCTGTTTAACTTGCGGGTTAATTACCCAATGGTAATCATAATAGGCTGGGGTACGCCAAATAACTTCAACTTGATTCAAATCTACTTCTTTTGATTTCACACGTTCTGACCAAACTTTTTCATTTAAAGCTCCAACTTCGTAGGTTCCGGCTTCTACTAATTTGATAGTTTTATCGTGGTCGCCAGAAAAGCCAGGTTGACCTTTAAAATCTGTTAATTTAATGCCAGCTTGTTCCAAGAAATATTGTGGCATTAAACGCCCAGAGGTAGAAGATTCACTACCAAAAGTAAATGTACGTCCTTGGAGTTGTTTGAGGTCGGCAATATTTTTAAATGATTTTAGCCCAGTTTTTTTATTAGTAATGAAAACACTGTGGAATTTTTCGTCTATATCACGTTGAGCGATCGCTTCTGCACCTGGTAGTTGCAACCTGGCCTGAACGCCAGTTAATCCCCCAAACCACACTAAATCTAAATCTCCTACCTTAAAGCCTGTCACCGCTGCGGCATAATCGGTAACTGGCTTGTATTCAACGGGCACTCCTAATTCCTTCTGCAAGTATGCCGCTAATTTGGTATACTGACGCTGCAACTTTTCCGGATCTTGGTCAGGAATTGCACCTGTTACTAAAGGTTTTACCTCTTTTGTATTGCTTGTCGCTGAAGTTCCACCAGAATTGGTCGAACATGCGGTCAATGGTAGTAATATCAGTAACAATCCTGATACTAAAAATTTTTTCATCGTCGTTACAGTATCGCTTTGAGCTTAAGATTAGGATTTTACAGCCCTACCTCCGGAAATTGAACAGAAGTAATAATAATTATCAGGATTTATACGCTGACAAATGCGATCGCAAATATTAAACTTCTTGCAAAAATCGGTTTTTAGGATATTGCAACCACAGATGAACACAGATAAACACAGATGAATTATCTATGTTCATCTGTGTCCACCCCCCTCTATCCCCCCTCAAGAGGGACGGCAGTTGCTACAACGCGGGAAACCCGCAAGGGCGCACTGCCTCGGGAAGACAGAGGAATAAACTTTAGAGTGTTGTCCATCTGTGGTTTAATTTTCTTAAAACACACTTTTGCAAGAAATCTATTCATCTCAATCAGCAACAGCGATCACTGTTCACCATCAGCCAGCCTCCGTACTCAGCACGGAGGCTGGAAAAAATGTTATTCGTTACAACGTTCCCATCTAAAGTGGAGAACCGTCTTCACTTTTTTACTAATAGAATCAACCGTTAGTGCATTGTAACCGGTGGGGGTACCACTGAGACGAACCCGCGTATTCACCGTCATCGGAACTTCCGCACTGCATTGGGTGCGTGCTGTGGAAATTCCATCATGGACGATTGTATAGTCTTTTACCATTTTAGGTGTGAAGTTGAAAACACGTAATTCATCGAATCCGCCAGCTCCTGGGATGTAATAACGTGCCCGTAGTTGTCCATTCGCGTTACCAGAGGTATCAGCAAAACCACGGTGTTCTACTCGATGCCAAGTACTAGACCAACCAGCCGGAACGTGGAGTTTAATCGAGACTGCACAGTTTGATTGAGGCGGATAAGCTGCTTGTCCCATCTTCGATGGTTGCAGGTTGGCTTGGAATTTATCGAAGAGGATTTCTAAGGTACGGCGATCGCGCTTATAGCAAGTAACCAACCGAGTCTGATGGGCAACCACTACCAGCGTAAGTAAAATCTTTAATATATATCTCTTCTAAGGGCGGCTCCAATTGCTTAGTTTGGTTGGAGACCAGTGTAGCAGCACTAGCAGGCTGAGCTATAGAGAAAGTTGCTGCAACTAAAGCTAGTGATGATAAGAGTGAATATGCTAATTTTTTACCTTTCATAACCCTACCTCCTTGCCTTTTCTGGGGAGGCATTTGTTATTACTTATAGTTTGTATCTACTTTTATTGTGGCTCTTTTTCAGAAAAGTGTATTATATATAGCAGTTAAAATTGACATATCGTGATAAAATTAAAGATTGCAATTTAGATAAGCCAACTAGTGATGGTTGGAAGCCTGCGCCATATTCTTTGAATTGACGCAAGATTATATCACTTCTTCACAACTTCCTCAAATTTTCTTTTTAATGTCATGAATATTGATTGACAGCGAGGCTGCTCTTAGCATCATTAAAAAATTCCAGGAGGGCTTTTGTCATGCCATCCATAAATTTATTAGCTGTTTTCAATCTCTCCAATTACTGGCGAAGGGGTCACGTGAGTATACCCTGGCAAGCAATTGCCGAAGAATTCCAAATTCCGCCAGAAGAACTAGTATTAAGCGAACTGCGCGACCTTTCACATACACAGATAGCCGCCCAAGTAGACAAAATAGATCCTGACGATCGCACCCGCGACACGTTGGTTTTCTCTTTACCAAAAGCGATCGCCCCAACTTCGGATTCGCAGATGCTGGCTTCAGCTTTTGTGAAAGTAGACCGAGGACAGCCAATGCCAAGAGAATTAGGTGAACCTTCTTTGGAAGTAGTCTACGGTTCAGTTGGAGAGGTACGCGGAGTCCGACTGGTGAACAGTCGCCTGATAGTCTGGTTCAATTTAATTCCCGCACCCGAAGACAATGAGCGAAATTGGTTTAGCGGTTCCGCCACCAGCGTACAGCTTGATCACCAAGAACTTCTCGATCCATTCCGCGCCGCGAGAGGTGAATGGTTGGGACAAGATCCAGAAAAGCGCTGTATGCAGATAGCTGAACTACTGCTTCCAGGGCCTCCTCATCCGAAATCACCTTACTATCATGTTTCTTTGTTCAACCATTCTTATCGGCTCGTATCCCAATCTAGCGGCCCCGTGCGAGCCAGCATAACAATTGCCTCCGAACCCTTTGATTATATAGGTGCAGACCCGGTTACAGGTAACAACCGCCATCTCGTGTGCGAACTGTATCGGGTAATCAGCTTATACGCTGGCGCAGACTACTTAATTGAGGAACTATTCATCAAAGGAAAACCAAAGGGCGAAGAAGATAAGATGATAGATGGACCAGAAATCGTCAACTTGAACTTTGCAACTCGCTACTTTGCCCATATGGATATGGGATACACAGAAGACATCGAGCCAGTATTTCCTGTACCAGATTGGTTTGCTGTCGGGTCTACTGCACTCCCCTATCCGGCTTACGGATTTGCAACTAACCTGCATGTAGATTCGGTAACACACCCATACGAGGGAAATGAAAGCCATTTCTCCTGGCAGTTGTTACCTGGCAAGTATGCCAAGTGCCTGCATTTATTTATGAGAGGTCAACCACAGGGATTTGATGCACGGGTTGGTCATGCTTGGTACGAAATGATTTACAAACCTTTGGTGGCAAAGATTTACCAGCAAAGCAGTATTACCAAAACAGCTCCAAAACCCAATTTTGCCAACGCTTTAGGGCATTGGGAATAGGGAATTGGGCATGGGGCATGGGGCATGGGGCAAAGGGCATGGGGCATTGGTGAGAAAACCAATTCTCAATTCCCAATGCCCAATTCCCTATTCCCTATTCCCTACTCCCTTTTCCAAGACAGATATGAAAATACCAACAGACGAAACAGCGATCGCAAATCAGCAAGAGGTTAAAATGGACGCAAAAACATCTGAAATCAAACAAATTGCTACGCAGCTGCTAACGGGAATGCTTGCCAATCCTCACATCTACCCTAAAGTTTCCGATGATATGAGCGAAGGAACACAAGAGCAAGACCTAATTTTACTGGCAATTGGGATGGCTGAGAAATTGATTGAGAAGGCTGAAAATAGAAGTAATTGACAAAAAATTGTTTTGGCAAGTACAAATTCAAAATTCCAAATCAAACAAAATTAATGGTTAATGGTTAATGGTTCATGGTTAATGGTTAATTGCAATTAACCATTAACCATTAACTATTAACTATTAACTAAAATCTAAAATGGTATAGGTTTTCAAAAAAATTTAAGGAGATAAACATGTCAGACTTCCAAGATTTTCTCAAACATGAATATGCTTATGTTGCGATGGGGGAATTTAAACCAGGTAAGTTCGCAGAAGCTAGACAACTGTTTGAACAGGCAGTGGCAATGTATACCACAGGCTTCAAAAAAGCATATCTGCTGCAAGAACCAGGAACAGACAAAGGTATTGCCGTAATTTTTTGGGAAAATATGGGTGATATGGAAGCAAATCACAGTGAGGCTTACGACAAAATCTTACAAGAGATGAATCATTTGTTTGCTAAGGCTCCAACTACTTCTTTCTATGAACTCGTGTGTGAAATGCAGCCAGCAGAAGCTGAACTAGTTGGCAAAGATTAAGGGTTAAGGGTTAATGGTTAATGGTTGATGGTTAATGGTTGATGGCCATTATCTATGAACTATTAACTATGAACTATTAACTATGAACTATTAACTATGAACTATTAACCATTAACCCCATCCTAAACCCTCCTGTTCCCTGTTACCTTTTAAGTGATAGAGCATCAAGCATGTACAAGCTCTTTTGTTGTCCCAAGGATTAAGTTTCCTTGCTGATACTCCTCAAATGTAAAGGCATCCACTTGAATAGCATCATTACGAGCAGATTCAGCCTCGCGAACTAGTTCAGCCTCTTTTGAGCTAATCACCCCCGCTTCTAGTGCTGCTGCAATTAACTTTTCAGGTCTTTGCTGTGGCAGCTTACCAACACGACTAGCAGCTTTGATGATTTTAAGAATAGGCTCTACTTGGGATGATAAGAGGAAAGCACGTTCCAAACGCCCCAACGCTTCATTCACATCAACAGGAATATGTATGCCTGCGGTGAGTCTATCTCGTTGCTGTCCCGGAATCTGAAGACTATGGGCAACTTCGCTACCCAGCTCATCGAGAGGCAAGCTTCCAATGGGATTTAGTCGCCACCACCAAACAATAGGCCCCCGGAACAAAGTACCAAGTACTGGTACAGGCATATTGTTAAAAATACCTTCAAACGCTTGTTGAATTTGCCCAAACACATACTGCATTGACCAGTGAACAAAAGGTAAATCTTCTGATAAACAACCTTCTGCCTCAAATCGCCGCAGAGTTGCTGTTCCTAAATACATCCAAGAGAGAATATCAGCAAAACGTCCGGTCAGCTTTTCTCGCCGCTTCAGCGTACCACCAAAGCAGAAGAGAGCAAGGTCAGTAAGGAAAGCAAAGCTAGCGGATGCCCACTCCAATTTACGATAATATCTAGCTGTTGCTCCTTTTACCGGTGAACGAGCCAAATACCCACGGGAAATACTGAGGAAAAAGGCACGGAAACCATTACGCACCATTAACCCGATATGATTCCAAAACGCTCTATCAAAGGCAGTTACATCAGACTGATTGAGAGCAGTAATTTCCGAAAAAACATAGGGATGACAGCGAATCGCTCCCTGACCGAAAATCATCATTGTCCGGGTGAGGATATTTGCCCCTTCAACGGTAATAGAAATAGGCGTAGCTGTATAAATATTTGCTAATAAATTTCTCGGACCGCGACAAATTCCCGCACCCCCCATAATATCCATGCCGTCATTGATAACTTTGCGGGAGAGTTCCGTGAGATTGTACTTAGCGATCGCCGAAATTACCGCTGGTTGTTCACCCTGATCCACCGCACCGCAGGTATAAACACGAGCCGCTTCCATTAAGTAAGTCAAACCGCCAATCCGAGCCAAGGGTTCTTCAATGCCTTCAAAACGACCAATTGACAAACCAAACTGCTGCCGCACCGTTGCATGAGCGCCTGTAACCCTTGCTACCAGTTTAGCTACACCGGTACAGGTAGCCGGAAAGCTAATACCTCTTCCCGCAGCCAGGGATTGCATGAGCATTTTCCAACCCTGACCAGCCTGTTCCACACCACCAATAATCTGATCAACAGAGACAACAACATCATGTCCTTGGGTGGGAGAATTGTAAAAAGGTACACCCATCGGGTCATGGCGCTTATCCAGGACTACACCAGGCGTATTAGTATGAATTAAAGCACAGGTAATACCTACGTCTTCTCCCTTACCCAGAAGATTTTCTGGATCTCGCAGTCGAAAAGCCAATCCTAGGAGAGTAGCGATCGCACCCAAAGTAATATATCTTTTCTGCCAATTCAGGCGCAGATAAAGCTTACCATCCTCGCCCTTAAACACCACACCTTCAGACTTGATACTCGCCGCATCCGAACCAGCATTAGGTTCTGTCAAAGCAAAACAAGGAATTTCTTCTCCCCGTGCCAGACGCGGCAAGTAATAACTTTTCTGTTCCGGCGTACCGTAACGCAGTAATAACTTAGCAGGGCCTAAAGAATTCGTCACGCCAACAGTAGCTACATGGGTGAAGGAACGCGATGCTAACTTTGTCATCACAGTACTGTAGGCAAAATTAGAAAAGCCCAAACCGCCATACTCTTTCGGAATCATCATCCCCAAGAAGCGCTCTTGTTTAAGATAATCCCACACTTCGGGTGGTAAATCTTTACGGCGGTAAATTTCCCAATCACTTGCCATGCGACAAACTTGTTCCACCGGCCCATCAAGAAAAGCCTGAAGTTCTGGTGTAATTTGGGGATAGGGTTCACTGTTAATTCTTTGAAAGTTGGGTTTACCGGAAAAGAACTCCCCATCTACCCAAACGTTTCCAGCTTCAATTGCTGCCCGTTCAGTATCAGAAATTTTTGGTAATATGTTGAGTGCTTTTATACTGTAAATTAACGGTGATGTGATGACGAATCGCCGCATGGTGGGAAGATTCAGCACTATAGCTATTGTGCCAAAAAGCACCCATACCCAAAGTGGTATATTGAACATTGCCAGCACCGCCGCAAAATAAAGCGACCACATCCATAGTGGAACACCGATGTAACCCAATAACAAGAATATCAAAACAAGGGTGGGAGAAATTATCGCTGGGTGAAGGAGGTTATTCATAGTTTTACCCTAATTTAGGTATTTAAACGCAGAGGAGCGCAGAGAATTGGGCATTGGGCATTGGGAATTGGGAATTGGGAATTGGGAATTGGGCATTGGGGATTGGGCATTGGGGATTGGGCATTGGGAATTGGGGATTGGGCATTGGTTTTTTCACCCATGTCCGATGCCCGATGCCCGATGCCCCTTGCCCGATGCCCCTTGCCCAATGCCCGATGCCCGATGCCCGATGCCCGATGCCCGATGCCCCTTGCCCAATGCCCGATGCCCGATGCCCGATGCCCCTTGCCCCTTGCCCGATGCCCCTTGCCCATTGCCCCTTGCCCGATGCCCCTTGCCCGATGCCCCTTGCCCAATTCCCAATGCCCAATGCCCATTGCCCCACTCCCTATTTTCTTGCGGTTAAATCATCAGATTTTCAAACACTGCTGCTGCTCCCATTCCGCCACCAACGCACATTGTGATCAGACCATATCGGATACCGCGCCGTTTCATTTCGTAGAGAAGTGTAGCTGTCAGTTTTGCGCCTGTACAACCCAGAGGATGACCGAGGGCGATCGCACCTCCATTGACGTTCAAAATTTCTTCATTTAGACCAAGTTTGTGAATTACAGCGAGGCTTTGAGCGGCAAAGGCTTCATTTAGTTCAATCAGTCCGATATCATCTAAGGTTAGTCCTACCTGTTTGAGGACTTTGGGCACTGCTTCTGTTGGACCGATACCCATGATTTCTGGTGGTACGCCAGCGACTGCGAATCCTAACATTCGTCCGAGAGGCTGCACGCCTAGTTCTTTGACCATGCGATCGCTCATTACTACTGTCGCCGCCGCGCCATCTGATGTCTGGGATGAGCTACCCGCTGTGACGGTGCCACCAATGCGGAATACTGGCTGTAATTTAGCTAAAGCTTCTAAGCTAGTATCTGGACGTGGGCCTTCATCGATTTGGAAAACTTTCTCTATCAGTTGCGGCTTGCCATCGATATATAATGTTTCTCGTACTGTTAGGGGGATAATTTCTTCTGCGAACCGACCTTGACTAATTGCGGCTAAGGCTCGTTGATGCGATCGCAAGGCAAAGGCATCTTGTTCTTCACGGGAAATGTGGTACTGTTGGGCTACGTTTTCTGCTGTAATACCCATCGTACAATAGGCTTTCGGAGCCTCTGCTATCATCTCTGGGTTAGGAGCTAAATAATGTCCTCCCATGGGAATCAAACTCATGGACTCGGCTCCACCTGCGACAATTACTTCCGCTTGTCCTACCATAATTGCTTGGTTTGCCATAGCGATAGTTTGGAGTCCGGAAGCACAGAAGCGATTAACAGTGGAACCCGCTACCGAGTCTGGTAAATTTGCTCGTTGAGCAATCACCCGTCCTAAATTGAATCCCTGTTCTCCTTCAGGAAAGGCACAACCGAAGATGACATCATCAATATGTGCTGGTTCAAGACCCTTGACTCGCTCAATGGCTGCTTTGACGGCAACTGCTCCCATATCATCAGGGCGCATATTGTGTAATGTACCGCGCGGGGCTTTGCCAACAGCAGTGCGAACGCTGCTTACAATATAGGCTTCTTTCATGGCTGATTACCGAATTTGAGTTTTGTTGTGAGCCTCACGCAAAGCCGCAAAGGCGCAAAGATTTTCTTGGCACGCCAGTCGCTACAACTTTGGGAACCAAAGCAACGCGCTGGCTTGTCTTTGCGTCTTGGCGTGAGTTTTTACAGCGCTTTTCATTTGGATAAACTACAAATTCATCTGTGTCCATCTGTGTCCATCTGTGGTTAATTATTTCTGTTTGTACCTTACCCAGTTGCAAACCGCTAATATCTTCCCTAATTCCGCAAAGGCTTTTTAGTTTTGAGTATGTGAGCAATTCGCTCTTGAGTTTTGGGTTGTTGCAGGAGTGGTACAAACGCCTCTCGTTCTAATTGCAATAAGTAGTTTTCATCCACCAGCGCGGGTGCGGAAAGTTCTCCACCTGTCATGACGAAGGCTAAGCGGTTGGCGAGGTAGCGATCGTATTCTGAGATGAAACCTCCCTGATGCATAATGTAGGCGGCGTGTTCTAACATTGCTTGGGCTGGGCGACCTAATACCATAATTGCATTGCGATCACTTGGTGGTATGTAGCCTTGGCGTTCTAGGCGTAGTACTTCTTCTTTGGCAACAAACAAGCGGCGGTCTGTATTCATTACTATCTTGGTTGTGGGGGAAAGATACCCAAATTCCTGACCTTCGTAGGCACTATTGGAAACTTTTGCCATACCAATAGTTTCAAAGGCTCGTTGCAGGAAAGGTTGGATATGATGGGGTGATTCGGTTGCTGCTCGATCCGCTGCCCAAGTTACCATCCGCATAATGCCACCAGCGCCAGGAATAAGACCAACACTGAGTTCTACTAATCCTATGTAGGTTTCTGCGGCTGCTACTACCTGCGGACAAGCCATAACTAATTCACAACCGCCTCCCAGTACACGCCCATTAATCGCGGCTACAATTGGTTTGGGAAAATAACGAATGCGTTGCAGCAGTGACTGATATTTGACGATTAGGCTAGCAATTGCTTGGAAATTTCCTGATTGTGCTAGTATCGCCATTTCCGCTAAATTTGCTCCACCGGAGAAATTAGCGCTGTCGTTACCAATCACCATTCCCCGAAAATCACTCGTTTCGAGCATATCTAGGACTTCAGTTAAACCATTCACCACATTCAGGCTTACGGTATTGCCTTTGGAGCGAAACTCGTACAAGACTACTCCATCTCCTAAGTCCAGCAACACTGCTTCTGAATTGTGCCACAGTGTATGTTTTGGATCTGCTTTCACGACAGCTAAGTTAATTTCATCCGCCTCATCTGTCCGTGAAATTGCACCTTGATAGAATACAGATTGGCTTTTGCCTTCTTTCTCCTGCATCCTCTCCACCCACTCCGGCACCGGAATACCAGCGGTTTTCATGTCTGCCAACACAGTTTCAAACCCTAGGGCATCCCAAATTTCAAAGGGCCCCAGTTCCCAGCCAAATCCCCAGCGCATTGCCCGGTCAATTTCAGCAGGGTTGTCGGCGATTTCGGGTATGCGACGGGCGCTGTATCCTAACAAATCTAGAGTAAATTGTCGGAAAAAAGTGCCTGCACGACCTGGATGTTGATAGAGGATATGTAGGCGTTTTCTTAAATCAGAAATCTGATTCAATGCCTCAATATCTCCCAGGTTCATCGGTTTAGCAGGTTCATAAACTAATGTTCCTGGGTTGATGGAAAGAATTTCTTTTCCTTGTTTTTTGTAAAATCCTTGACCAGTTTTTGCACCCAGTGTCCCGGTTTCTACTAGTTTACGAAGCAACTGGGGAACACGGAAAACTTCACGGCTTTCATCATGGGGAATGGCTGGATAAAGATTTTCCGCTACATACATCAGCGTATCAAGCCCAACTAAATCTGCTGTGCGGAAGGTGGCTGATTTTGGTCTTCCAACAAGCGTTCCTGTCAGGGTATCAATTTCTTCAATTGTATATCCCTGTTCAGTTAAAGCCCGTAAAGCAAGCATTGTTGCATACATGCCAATACGGTTGGCAATAAAGTTTGGAGTATCCTTTGCTACTACTACTCCTTTGCCTAAGTGTAGGCTTGCAAACCATTGCATTCTGTTTAGGACTTCTGGATCAGTATCGGTTATCGGAATAAGTTCTAGTAACTTGAGATACCGTGGTGGATTAAAAAAGTGAGTACCTAAAAAGCGTTTGCGGAAAGACTCAGAGCGACCTTGAGCAATTGCATGGATAGGTAAACCACTGGTATTGGTGGACACTATAGCGTCATCACGGATAACGCTTTCCAGTCGTGCCATCAACTGCTGCTTAATTTTCAGATTTTCTACAACCGCTTCAATCACCCAATCGACATCAGCAATACGATGAAAATGCTCGTCAAAATTGCCTAGAATAATGCGACGAGAAGTCTTTTCTGTAAATAAAATGGGCGGAGACAGTTTGAGGGCTTTTTTAAAAGACGTTTCCACTAGTTCATTTTTATTGCTGCCATTGGCAGGGAGGTCTAGTAAATGAACAGTCAATCCGGCATTGGCTAGATGAGCGGCAATTTGGCTTCCCATCACTCCCGCACCGAGAACGGCGGCTGTTCGGAATGGCTTAAACATAGTTCTTAAACACTCCCTTTTGTTATGAAGGAATTTGTTAATGGTTAATGGTTAATGGTTAATAGTTAATGGTTAATAGCTATGAACCATGAACTATGAACCATGAACAACTAACAGCAATTCATGTATTCAAAGATTGGGCGAATGCGGGACATGAAGCTACTGGGATGGAAGGACACAGGTAGCCATCGTTCTGTGTCCCCTTCCTTGTGCCCCTTGTTCCCTTGTCTTCGCTATCCCCATACATGGCATCAATTTCTTGAGCAAATGCTTCGGTAATTAATGCGCGTTTTACCTGTTGATTTGGTGTCAGCATTCCATTTTCAACTGTGAGGGTGGCATTAATTAGCTGGAAGCGCTTTACGGTTGACCAGTGAGGCAAATGACAATTTGCTTCATCTACCAATGCCTGATATATGGCGATGATACATGGGTGTTTGAGTAATGCCTCGGTTGGTAAATCAATCCCGATGCTGAGGGCGTAGGGGAGCAGATTATCTAGATTGGGGAAAATCAGCATGGCACAGAATTTACGCTCTGCTCCCACAGTAACTGCTTTGGCTACTAATGGAGATTGTTCTAGCTTGCTTTCTAAAGGTTGCGGTATTACGTATTTACCCGTGGAGAGTTTGAACCGGCTTTTCTTGAGACCAGTAATCTTTAGAAAACCTTCGTCTGTAATCTCCCCTAGGTCGCCTGTATGCAACCAGCCGTTTTTATCAATCAATTGTTGGGTAGCTTCAGGGTTTTTGTAGTAGCCTTGAGTGATGTAAGGACTCCTTGTGAGGATTTCCCCATCTTCGGCGATCGCTATTTCTACCCCAGCTACGGGTACACCTACTGTTCCGGCGCGATTGAATTCCCCACGGTTACAGGTAACTGCTGAACTCGTTTCGGTTAAACCATAACCTTGTAGAATCGTAACTCCTGCTGCGCCAAACAGGTTAGCTATTTCTGCTTTGGTGGCTGCACCTCCACTGATGAGATATTTAAGACGATCCCCAAATACGTTTCGCCATCGCCAGAATACTAGTCTATCTGCCAGCTTAAGCATGAGGGCGTATCTTCCTCGCGGTGGCTGTCCCAGTTCATACTGTTTGGCAAGGTTCAGCGCCCAATTATAAATACGCTGGGTAAATGCTATCTCACGCAATTTAGAAGTAGACACAGAGATACGCAGAGGCGGAAACTTCCATTGCAATGGAGACAGGTTAACACCTAAACGCAAGGAAGATAAATGAAATTTGTGCGTTTTTGGCTGTTCTTCTCTGCGTATCATCTGTACTGCTAAAGTGCGGATACGTGATAGCACGTCGTACTTAACTTCTCTGACTGTTGTTGGTTTTAAGTGCTTGCTACCTTCTTCAAGAATTTTGCTATAAACCTTTTCCAGCAAGAGTGGTACGGTGGCGAATATCGTTGGTTGCACTTCTTTTAAATGCTTAATCACCCGGTTAGGGGTAGTGAAGTAAATGCTATGTCCATAGTTGATATGACCATACAAGAGAACGCGAGCAAAAATGTGTGTTAATGGCAGATATGAGAGTATAACCTCCTTGTCACCAAATTCTAGATTGGGAATGCCAGTAAACATTGCTAGGGCATTGGCAGAAAGGTTTTCATGGGTTAGCATTACTCCTTGAGGTTCTGCCGTGGTGATCGGGATATAAATAATAGTGGCTAGGTCATTTGCTGCTAATGTTGAGCGTAGTTGCTGTTGCTTGCTTTGGGAAATCTGAGCCTGTCCTCTAGCACGAATTTCTGAAAGTGAGAATACTTGGATACATTGCGGAAATACCGGGCATGGATGCTGTTGATTAGTTTGCAAGAGGAATTTAGGAATACACAGACAAGCTGTTTCTGGATTTTCCTTCGTCTCCTCTTCTTTGGGTTCCTGTGTTTGTTTATCCTCACTACCACTGGGCTGATAAGTTAGTATTTGCGAATGTATCTGCTGCCAATCCGCAGGAACATCAGCAACTATTACTGCTTTCAGCTTGGGTGTTTCCCACAGGTAAGGTACGACTTGATAAAGCAAGTCTAGGTTAGAAACAATCAGCGCCTTTGCTTCGGCGTGCCGCAAAATGTAAATAATGTGTTCGAGTGTCTGGGTTAGGTCGATTGGTACATCAACTAAACCAGCTAACAGACAACCCATATCAGCTATACAAAAATTGACATCGCTGTGCATCAAAAGAGCAATGCGAGAGCTTTTTTCTAGCTGCAAATCCAACAAACCCAGCGCCACTTCTTCAGCAGCCCTTTGAAATGCTTGATTGGATAAAGGTTGCCAGCCTGTTTCTGTCCATTGATTCAAGGCGTGGGGGTTGAGAGAACTAACGCACGCCTCATCTAACAATGATGGTAAAGTATGCCCCAGCAATAGTTTCCCTGAGTTGGGGGGAGTTCTATAAATCTGATCTGACCATAACATTTTGCCCAAGAAGAGCTTGAAACTCTTCCTCTTGCTATCAGTTTCTTTTAAAGTTATTGGTTAATGGTTAATGGTTCATGGTTCATGGTTCATCACCATCAACTATTAACCATTAACTATTAACTATTAACCATTAACTATTTTTTTGATTTACGACTTCTGATAAATAAGTCCCAATTTATCTCAAATATCTCCTTTCAATTTGGTATCCATTCATGACAGGATTAATTTTTTTTTAGACTTTGGCCCTGCCATGCCTAAATGTCTTATAAGCATGTACAAAGTAGATACTAATAATGTAGATCACTATAGGGATCAAAATCCAGCTTTGTATCTTTTTCGCAAAAAATACAACTAAAGGTTGATAGTTTCAGGTTGCAAAGAGGGAGTTTTTATCTGACAAACTACTGGCTGATGGCTAATGCCTCCATTCAAATGCCGCTCAAGCCAGTTCCCTAAGTCCGCAAAAACGTCTTCATAATTAATGTCCAAGTGTAAATCATGATAGTCTCCCGGATATACATAATGTTCTTTATCGGGGAAAGTTACCCGTTGGAAAAAAGCTAAACTACCCTCTGGAGGTGATATTAAGTCTGCACTTCCATGTAGGATTAACAAAGGAACTTGTAAATCAGATGCATGGCTTTCAACCCACTTCTCGGCTGTGAAAAACTCTGTGGCAAGTCGGGCGCTGCCATATTCGTGTCGTAATGGATCTTGAATATGGGCAGCTAGTACCTTGGGATCACGCGAACTTGCACCGCGCTTAATGCCTACCTTTAAGCTAAAGCTTGGCCAGACTCTTGAGAACATTCGCCCCAGAGCAACTTTGAACGCTGGAACCCTTATTTTTCCTAATGCCGGTGCTGTTAAGATAATACCCTGTAAGCTTTCTGGAAAGTGCAAGGCGTAATCTAAGGCAATAACTGCTCCCAGGCTGTGTCCCCATAAAAAACAAGCGCAACCAGTTGTTCGCTCTTGAATTCGCGTCAAAAAGGTGTGCAAGTCTTCTCGAAACTCTGTCCAGGCATTGATATGCCCCCGTTGTCCGGGTGAACGTCCATGTCCTCGCAAATCGAAGGCATAGACTGCATAGCCTTGAGGAATTAAGAATTGCACGGCATTATCAAATAATCCGCTATGTGCCCCCAGACCGTGTACTATAGCTATAATTGCCCGTACCTGCCCTTGAGGCTGCCAGCATTGATAATAAAGATTTAGACCTCCAGTTCCTTTGAAAGTTCCCTCGATGTGTGTCATCATTTATTCTCCCCAAGTGCGTTTTTCACAGCTTGGGTCTCAGGACGCAGTGGTTGATTTGCTGTTGATAAACTCTTAGAAAAAACTATTTTCTGATGCCAAGTTCTACTTGTTGCCAATAATAAATAAGGGTTTTGCACCCTTTATCTCCGCTTTTTGGTATTGCCTTGATTATAGGGTTTCAATTAGAACAAGTAAAAATTCTTGGTATCAGTCAGTAGCGTTCTGAGACCTTGGATACCCAATTGATAAAGCTATGTAGCTCTGAGGAACTTATACTTAGAAGTCGTTTTTATATTATATTCTAATCATTTTTTTCTCGCAACTGTGCTATGTTCACGATAAGCCGAAGGCTTAAGGGCTTCGCCCTATCGCACAAATTTCGTGGCGTTATCTAATTTAGGGTGGACATTGCCCACCAAGCACAACGTAGGGCATAGCCCTACCTACGAAATAAATTCTTTCTGATATCTTGCATCATTTTCAACAAGAGCCAGAGGCTCTAATTCTCGTTACCAGGTTGAACCTGGTAACGAGGTTTTGGTGGGCTGCCGCCTCGCGATTATTGGGACTGGTGCAAGATATCAGTTCTTTCAGGTTATAGAAGGATCGCACGAAAAATCAGTAGGGACAGAAAATGTCCCTACTGTAGCAAGGAGGTCATGTGATACACGCTTAGCTTTGGAGCTATGATTAGTTTTTCCTTTATTGAAGGTTTTTACCAGGGAAGATACTCAAGATAAGCTGTAACTTACATGAAAAAATGACAATCACATCAGCACATTAAGATAAAAAGAACGAAAATGTAAAAAAAATGCGTGCAAAAATCCGAGATACAGAGATTTTCTTTGATGTAGAAGGTTCTTCTTTAGTAGTAGATGGCGATCGCCTTCACACTAAACCGGTCGCCTTTTTAATTCACGGCGGGCCAGGTGCGGATCATATTTCCTATAAACCAGCTTTCTCTCCTCTAGCTCAAAGGCTGCAATTGGTTTATTTTGACCATCGAGGCCAAGGACGTTCGGCTCGTGGTGCTAAGGAAACTTACACCTTGGATAATAATGTTGAAGATATGGAAGCGCTGCGTCAGTACCTGGGTTTAGACCAGATAGTTATTATTGGTACTTCCTATGGCGGTATGGTCGCTCTATCTTACGCGGTTCGCTATCCCCAGCATGTATCACATCTGATTGTCATCGCTACAGCAGCTAATTACCGCTTTTTAGAACGAGCTAAACAAATTTTGGCACAACGGGGAACCGAAGAACAACAGAAAATTGCTCAGCGACTTTGGGATGGTTCTTTTGAAAATGAGGAGCAATTAAAGGAGTATTTTAAAGTCATGGGGTCGATGTATTCGCTCACCTACGATCCCTCCTCTTATGGTAAAGCTTGGGATCGGGCTATTGTCTCTGTTGATGCGATTAATGTAGCCTTTGGTGGTTTTCTGCGAACTTATAATGTACTTGACCAGTTACACAAAATTACCGTACCCACTTTAGTGATTGGGGGACGACATGATTGGATTTGTCCTCCAGAGTTCTCCTGTGAAATTGCACAAGCGATTCCTAATGCTGATTTAAGAATCTTTGAAAATAGCGGTCACTTGATTCGAGCAGATGAAAAAGAAGCTCTTTTGGATGCGATCGCTGGTTTTTTGGTGTACAAACGTTAATTTAAGGCGATCGCTATTGTTTGAGAAAAGCCTGGAAATAAATTTCCGGCTTATAGCTTAAACCCATTAAAATGGGTTAAAAATCTTAATCAGTCGGTTTTTAACCGACTTCAGCTTTTAGCCCGAAATTTATTTCCGGGCTAATTTTAAGCTTGGTCATTCTTTCCCTACTCCCCACTCCCGTACGGGCGAAGCATTTGGGAAGAAATCTAATCATCAAACCGATAAACTTTTGCCCAAATGCTTCGCCCCTACTAGCCGTTGTTTTGCAATAGGTTATTAGCAAATGCTAATAAAGCATTTACTTTCCGGGTGCGCCACTCATCCACAAGTTTCTGCACTTCAAGCTTAGACATTCGCCGTGTCATTGCTTCATGAAGATATGCAGCATGACCGGTTTCATCCTTAGCAACGCTGAGGATTCCCTGTTTCAAATTGCGAGTAATTGGATCGTTTTCGGGTAACACGTTCGCCATGCGTGTAAAATCTTTGCTAGCGTCTAACTCCAGGATGTACGTGCTAGCCATAAACACATTCCAATCAATAACTTCTGGTTTTAATTGTTCTTGCGTGTAACCTTCGTAATATGTTCCAAAAAATGGGCTGCGGCGTTGTTGTGATTTATTTTCCTCAGTGTTTTTCGGCGAAGTATTGAAATCATTAACTTCTTTATTCATTTGTTTTAAAGCGTGGGCAAAAATTTGACCATGCCTAGTTTCATCTGCTGCGTGTTTTGCCAATTTTTCTGTTAACCATGTATCGCCTTCTGCGGCAGCGCGATCGCTTAATTTTGTCAAAAAAGGTACAGAACCTGATTCCGCTCGTTGGAAGTTAGCAAGGATATTGGGACGTGTTTTCGAGTCACGGATCTGGACGGCAGAATAATATGCAGTTACACCAGAACCCAGAAGATGCATGATGTAAGTGGAGAAATTCATGATATATTCGCCCTGATTTGTATCTATGTTACATTCTCTACCTTATACTCATCTTTTATTTTTTCAATGTTGAGATAGATTATATTTGCTTGCATATCTTCCTGCAAAAGGATAATATCTTCATAAGTGGCATTTATGCCTACTTTTATCATTTATAAACTTTAAGTGACAACCAGTATAACTATGAAGCATAATAAATTCCTGGTTGCGATTATCTCTGCTACTATTACTAGTGGCGCTTTGATATTTTCGATTCCTTCAGTACAGGCTTCTAGTCCTGATCAAAATAAAACGGATTCGATTGAGACTATTAAACCTGGAAATATTTTCACTACAGTCGGTGGATCTGCGGTATTAGGTGGTTTCATTTTAAGCTGCGTCTACTTGTTTAATTATTCTCGCGAAGACAAAAGCAACAATGTAGATAAAGCCGTTAGTAATGAAACATTAGGATTACCCGTAGTTCCAGAGATAAAGTCTGAATTGGAAAAAGTCGGTAGCCGTAATTAAGTATAAGTTTGTTTGAATCTCACGCAGAGGCGCACCAGGCGCAGAGATTTTCTTGGCGTCTTGGTGAGTCCAGCGCTCTCCGGAGGGTTTCCCGACCCAGGCGACTGGCGAACCCGAAGGGCGTCTTGGCGTGAGGTTTTCATATTTAAACTAAATTCCCGTCTACAGCCATTATTCTCAGGCCTCCCAAAAAAGCACCAGGGTATGGGAGTATGGGGGGTTTGGGTAATTTTTCAAATTTTTATTCTAGATTTGCTGAAAAACTGCATAAGTTACGGTGACTTGAACCTATTTATAAGTACATAGTAATTGAGCTTAGGTGTGTTACTAAATTATGGGTGAATTAAAACCAGGTAGCCGCGTGGTTGTTACTGGTGGGCGATACAATAGAAAAAGCGGCAAGATTACTGGTACTTCAGACCAATTTATTCCTCCACTATTCGGCAAGATTCTACTGGTAGATTTAGATGAAGGTGGAGAAGAAGAGATTCCAATAGATGACCTATCCGTAGAAAAACTAAGTCCACAACAAGTAGTTGCTGAAATACAAAAAGTTAAGAATCGGGTTAATAAAATTTCCAACCTGCCAGAAAATTTACGAACAGAATTACCTACTCATTTAGAATACCTTGAGAAAGAAGCTCAAGCCTCTAATCCTAATAAGACTAAAGCTAATGGGAATTACCAATACATATTTGGGGAACTTCAAAGTTTAAGCCAAGACGAGTCTTTTGAACCTAAAAGTTGGTGGAAGGATGTAAGAATTAGTCTAGATAAAATACACTGGTTTGTTAACAAACTCTAGTGAAGATAATGAAGGAAAGATTAAGTAGTATTTGTATTTTTACCAATCCCCTGCTCAATTGGGAGGCTTTGTGTAAGTCCTAGAAGCCAGCTGTATTGCTTCCTCTGAATGCTAATATCGTCCCACACATTGATTTTAGGAAGTGGGGATGGAAAAATTAACTCAACAAACTCTACTTTGGCTGTGCGCGGCTATCATTATTTTCAGTTTGATGGGATGCGATCGCCTTTTTCCTCCTTCTGGGGATCTGGTAGAAAGAGTCAGCGATGGTGATACGCTGAAAGTTAAAGATTCTGGCGGGAATGAGTTCACTGTACGCTTTGCTTGCGTGGATGCGCCAGAAGTACCGCATTCTAAAAGAGAAAGAGAAAGTAAAGTTGCAAGCGATCGCAATCAATTTAAATGGGGTGCGAAAGCACAAGCACGAGTACAAGAACTAGTACAACAAGCTGGCGATCGCGTGACTTTGACGCAGACAGATAGCGATCGCTATGGACGCAAAGTTGCAGAAGTCCGGTTGCGTGATGGTACTTTTATTCAAGAAGTTTTGGTGCGTGAGGGGTTGGCGCTGGTTTACCGTCCTTATTTAAATAAGTGTCCCAGTAAGGAGGCTATTCAACAAGCGGAAACTCAGGCTAAAGAAAGTCGGCGGGGTGTTTGGAGTGATTCTAAGTTTGTTAAGCCTTGGGAATATAGAAGTTTATATAAAAAGTAATATTTGTTGAACCCCACCCCTAACCCCTCCCCGCAAGCGGGGAGGGGAATTTTAGGTGTCTTATACCGATTCAAAAAATTTTTGCAACACATCCTGATGTAGAGACGTTGCACTGCAACGTCTCTACAATGTCTATTTGTCGCATTCTTTTTTCAAAATGGTATTACCCCTCCTCGCTTGCGGGGAGGGGTTAGGGGTGGGGTAAAAGCCTGTCTTCCTATAACAAGGAGGTTAGGGAGAAATTGAGCGATCGCGATTCCTGATCAGCTTTTACCAGAAACATTGAAGCTGTCGTCACTAACATCGAGACATTTGTAACAAATATTGAAGCTGTCGTCACAAACGTCTCGACGTTCGTTACAAACGTCGAGGCGTTCGTCACAAACATGATAATAAACAGAGTTGAGACAACAGCAAAAACTGACTTGTGCGATACGCAAAGCGTAAAGCCTCCGGCTTATCGCCTTTACATTTCTTCACAATCAACTCTAACTTTCGTGATAGTAAAATTTACTCACTGCGTAAACGGAAGTCAGAATACAGTTATATATTTAGACTGCCTAGATTGGAGACTTTTTTCAGATGTTAATGTCATCTCAACAAATATATAATTGCAATATAAATAAAATTGTGTTTATAATCTTATTTATTCCAAAACAACTTACTTACTCTAATTTATAGGTGGGAGAAATCCCACCTTTTCTTACTTCTAATTACTATATATTACTTTTTCAGACCATATCTGACTTTTGAAAAAAATGAATTTTTATTTGATGTTTTTCCGAAAAATAAAACAAGCAAGTTGAAGATACAAATAACAGACAAAAAATCAACAACCAAGCCGAAAAAGCTTACAGCATAAGGCTAAAAAGTTCACAAACCAAAATTGTAAATTTCACAAAGGAGAATTAGAAAAATGATTATTGTCATCAAAACCGGAACTGTATCAGTAGAAATTGAGCGAATTATGCAAGAGGTTCGCCGCTGGAATGTTACACCAGAAAAAATACAAGGTACACAAAAAGTTGTAATTGGTTTAGTTGGTGATACAGCTGCTCTTAAACCTGAATACATTGAACAAATTAGTCCTTTTATTGAGCAGGTTATCAGAGTGAAAAAGCCTTTCAAACGCGCTTCTTTAGAATATCGCTATGGCGAACCCAGTGAGGTTGTTGTCCAAACTCCCAACGGTCCGGTAACTTTTGGTCAAAACCATCCTTTAGTGATAGTTGCAGGTCCGTGTTCTGTAGAAAATGAAGAAATGATTGTTGAAACAGCGCAGGTAGTTAAAGCTTCTGGAGCGCAGTTTATCAGAGGAGGAGCTTATAAACCTCGTAGTTCTCCCTATGCTTTCCAAGGCCATGGTGAAAGTGCTTTAGGTTTACTAGCAAAAGCTAGAGAAGCTACAGGTTTAGGTATTATCACTGAAGTCATGGATACGGCTGATGTGGAGAAAGTTGCAGAAGTTGCAGATGTGGTGCAAATTGGCGCTCGAAATATGCAAAATTTCTCCTTATTAAAGAAAGTGGGTGCTGCTGGTAAGCCGGTACTTATCAAGCGGGGACTTTCGGCGACGATTGAAGAATGGTTGATGGCTGCTGAGTATGTTTTAGCCGCAGGAAACCCAAATGTGATTTTGTGCGAGCGAGGTATTCGCGGCTTTGACAGACAGTATACCCGGAACACCCTAGATTTATCTGTTGTACCGGTATTGCGATCGCTCACCCATTTACCGATTATGATTGACCCCAGTCATGCTACAGGTGTTTCAGCTTTCGTACCGACAATGGCTAAAGCTGCGATCGCGGCTGGTGCAGATTCTCTGATGATTGAGACTCACCCCAATCCTAGCAAGGCTCTGTCTGATGGTCCTCAGTCTCTTACACTAGAAGCATTTGAGGAATTGATGTTGGAACTTGCTCCCCTTGCTCAGTACTTCGGTCGTGGGATTAAGTCAGGGTTTGCAATGGCAAATCATACTACTGCTGTTTTCAATCATTATCTCAATTCTGGACGTTTGAATTAGTTAAGTCTGTGGCTGCTTTTATTAGCGGGAGAAAAGGTAAACATCTCTGCTTTCTCCTGCTTAATTTTTCTATAAATAAACCACAGAAAACTCAGAGAAAGAGAAAAAATAGAAATTTGTTGCGTAAGTTCTGTCAGATTTGCAGTTATTAAAATAGCGCGTATTTGAAGAATATAGGAGAAGCTAATTATGTACTTAGATACTCATTGCTACACAACTAAGGGTGGTATTTTTGTTTCTCGTTCTGTGAATAATACTTCGATAGAAACTGGTATTGAAGAGGTTTTACTACGTCTTGATTCTCAGCGTGGATGTTTGTTGAAAAGTAGCTATGAATATCCGGGACGGTATAAGAGATGGGCGATAGGATTTGTCAATCCTCCTCTAGAATTGGCGACTCGCGATAATTCTTTTACGCTCACAGCGCATAATCAGCGGGGTATGGTGCTGTTAGAATTTTTGGTAGAGCTTCTTTGCAACCATCCCCAACTAGGGACACTAAACCGAGAAAAGAATCGGGTAACTGGTTTTATTAAAGCTACAGATGAATTTTTTTCCGAAGAAGAAAGAAGTAAGCAACCAACTGTTTTTAGTGTTGTTCGTGAAATTTTATCTGCTTTTGAAAGCCAAGAAGATGAGCATTTAGGTCTTTACGGTGCGTTTGGTTATGACTTGGTTTTCCAGTTTGAGCAAATGCAAAAGCGCTTGACACGGAAAGATGACCAACGGGATTTGGTGCTATATTTGCCTGATGAATTGATAGTTGTTGACTACTATGAGCTAAGTGCTTTTCGTTTACAGTATGAATTTGTAACTAAATATGGTAGCACTAGGGATTTGCCCCGCACTGGCGAAGTGATTGATTATCGCGGAAAGCGCCTGACACCAAATCAAGCTTCTGATCATGCGCCTGGAGAGTATGAACAGCAGGTGGAGAAAGCACTAGAATACTTCCGTCGCGGTGATTTATTTGAAGTTGTTCCCAGTCAAAGTTTCTTTCAAGCTTGCGATAAGTCCCCAACTGACCTTTTCCGCACCTTATGCCAGATTAATCCCAGTCCCTATGGATTTATCTTTAATTTAGGAGGAGAATATCTCATCGGTGCATCTCCGGAAATGTTTGTCCGTGTTGATGGTAGACGTGTAGAAACTTGCCCCATCAGTGGTACAATTCGCCGGGGAGAAAATGCGATCGAAGATGCTGCTCAAATTCTCAAGCTGCTTAGTTCCCGCAAAGAAGAATCTGAGTTGACTATGTGTACTGATGTGGATCGCAACGATAAATCTCGTATTTGTGAACCTGGTTCAGTTCATGTGATTGGTCGTCGCCAAATTGAGTTATATAGTCACTTAATCCACACCGTAGACCACGTTGAAGGTATATTGCGACCAGAATTTGACGCCTTAGATGCATTTTTAACCCATCTTTGGGCGGTAACAGTTACAGGCGCACCCAAACGCTGGGCGATGCAATTTCTCGAACAGCATGAACGCAGCCCCCGCCGGTGGTATGGTGGAGCAGTCGGTTATTTAACTTTCCAAGGTGATTTCAACACAGGTTTAATTCTGCGAACTATCCAACTAAAAGACTCAATTGCAGAGGTGCGAGTTGGTGCAACAGTTCTTTACGATTCAATTCCCGAAGCCGAAGCCCAAGAAACTATCACCAAAGCTGCTGCTCTATTCCAAGCACTTCATCAGGCTAAACACAAGAAAGTAGATTTGTCAAGTCCTGCAAGCTTTGACTTAAACCAAGCAAATGCAGGAACTGGGAAACGTGTTTTACTCATTGATTATGAAGACTCGTTTGTTCACACCCTCGCCAACTACATCCGCCAAACTGGTGCTACTGTCAAAACATTACGCCACGGCTTTGCAGAATCAATCTTTGATACAGAACACCCAGATTTAGTTGTCTTGTCTCCTGGCCCTGGTAAACCAAGTGACTTCGGTGTGACAGAAACAATCGCAGCTTGTATAAAACGGCAAATCCCCATCTTTGGTGTTTGCTTGGGATTGCAATCAATTGTAGAAGCTTTCGGTGGTGAGTTGGGCATTCTTGATTATCCCCAGCATGGCAAAATATCTGGCGTTTCTGTGATTGATTCAGAATCTGTCACTTTCAAAAACTTACCCGAATCTTTTGAAGTTGGTAGATATCACTCATTATTTGCTTTACCGGAAAAATTACCCCAAGAACTCAAAGTTACAGCCCTTTCAGAAGATGACGTAATTATGGGTATCGAGCATAAATCATTACCAATAGCCGGTGTACAGTTCCATCCAGAATCAATTATGACTCTTGCCGGAGGAGTTGGTTTGGCAATTATTGAGAATGTCGTTCGTGCATTTACAAACGTAAAACCTTCCGCAGTTACAGTTAATTAAATTATGTCATGTTTTTAAGTGCGGTTTTTGCGTAAATTCGTAGCGTTTTTAAACGCAGAGGGGAGGCAGCGCGTTGCGGTGAGACCAGCGCTGTAGGCGGGTTTCCCGCCGTAGGCGACTGGCGAACCCGAAGGGGGGTTCCCCCCGTTGTAGCGACTGCCGTCACGCAGAGTAAGCGCAGAGGAACGCAGAGTTTTTCTGAAGAAAATTCACTACGAACTAAGTGACCTTGGCAGACCACAATTAAAGAGTAATAAGGTATATCAATGCTTCATCATTTATTAACTCAATCTCCTTTACCCTCAGCAAAATCGCGTCACATTCTTGAAGAAATTGTTGACCAAAAACAGCAAGAAGTTGCATTAATGGGTGAAAAACTGCCCTTCGCAGATTTAAAAAATCAAATTAGTACAGCGCCTCTTGTTCGAGATTTCCTCCGCGCCTTACGACTAAATCCGATCAAACCCAGCTTGATTGCAGAGGTAAAAAAAGCGTCGCCCAGTAAAGGTGTTATCCGTGCAGATTTTAACCCAGTGGAAATTGCTCAAGCATATGAACGAGGTGGTGCTAGCTGTATTTCTGTGTTAACTGATGAAAAATTTTTCCAGGGTAGTTTTGAAAATTTGCGTAAGGTGAGAGAGTGTGTTGCATTACCGCTATTGTGCAAAGAATTTATTATTGATCCTTATCAAATTTATTTTGCACGAGTTAATGGTGCTGATGCAGTATTGTTAATTGCTGCAATATTGAGCGATCGCCAAATACAAGATTTTCTGCAAATCGCTCAGCAATTAGGGATGAATGCTTTGATTGAAGTGCATACTCTCGCGGAACTTGACCGAGTACTGGCAATACCAAATGTGCGATTGATTGGGATTAATAATCGCAATTTAGAAGATTTTACTGTAGATTTAGAAATTACTCAACGCTTATTGGCAGAACGTCAGGAAAGGTTAGAAAGTTTGGATATCACAGTTGTAAGTGAGTCTGGTTTATATACATCCGCAGATTTAGTTAAAGTGGCTGAAGCTGGTGCGAAAGCTGTTCTGATTGGAGAATCTTTAGTTAAGCAAAGTGATTTGGAACAGGCTGTTAAGAGTTTGTTCGCTAAACAAATAGGATAAAATTCTCACGCAGAGGCGCAGAGGCGCAGAGAAGATTTTACAAGTTTTTTACCCTATTCCCTACTCCCTACTCCCTATTCCCTAATAAAGTGAGGAAATATGACTACTATCTCTCAGTATTTTGAATCTTTACGTAAAAATAATCAACGTGCGCTGATTCCTTTTATTACGGCGGGCGATCCAGATTTAGAGACTACGGCGGAAGCTTTACAAGTGTTAGATGCTAGCGGTGCAGATTTGATTGAACTGGGTGTTCCCTACTCAGATCCACTTGCAGACGGGCCAGTAATTCAAGCGGCTGCAACCCGCGCCCTTAAAAAGGGTACTCGCTTAGCTGATGTTTTAGAAATGACTCAGAAAGTTACTCGGAGTTTGCGATCGCCAATCATCCTCTTTACTTACTACAATCCTATTTTAAATCTAGGCATTCAGACCTTTTTAGAGAAAGCTGCTGCTTCCGGAATCAAAGGCTTAGTAGTACCCGATTTACCTTTAGAAGAAGCAAACGAACTGCTAGAAAAAGCTGATGCTGTGGGAATCGAAGTCACTTTACTAGTAACTCCCACCAGTTCACCAGAACGTATACAAGCGATCGCTCGTCAATCCCGTGGTTTTATCTACCTCGTCAGTGTAACAGGCGTCACAGGAATACGCTCCCAAGTCCAAACTCGCGTTAAAGACGTAATCCAAGAAATCCGCTGTTTCACAGATAAACCCATTGGTGTTGGTTTTGGTATTTCCACCCCAGAACAAGCCCATCAAATCACAGATTGGGGTGCAGATGCAGTCATTGTCGGAAGCGCCTTCGTAAAACGTTTAGAAGAAGCCACACCCTATCAACGACTACGAGCCATCAAAGACTTTTGCCAAGAATTAAAAGCATCCATTTGACACTCTCTCTGCGCCTCTCTTGCCTCGTGCGTGAAATTTATTACATAATTTTTCGGAGTCAACATGTTAGCAAAAGAACCAAAAATCAATCTCCCCACCCAACAACCAGACACACTAGGTAGATTCGGTCAATTTGGCGGTAAATACGTACCTGAAACCTTAATGTGTGCCCTAAGCGAATTAGAAACCGCCTATGAAAAATACCGCAACGACGCAGAATTTCAGCAAGAACTCCAAGCCCTACTACGGGATTACGTCGGACGCGCTACCCCCCTCTACTTCGCCGAACGCCTAACAGCCCACTACGCCAAACCAGATGGTACGGGACCGCAAATTTACTTAAAACGCGAAGACTTAAATCACACCGGCGCACATAAAATAAACAACGCTCTTGCACAAGTACTTCTAGCAAAGCGGATGGGCAAACAACGCATTATAGCCGAAACCGGAGCCGGTCAACACGGAGTAGCAACGGCAACAGTGTGCGCTCGCTTTGGTCTTAAGTGCGTGATTTACATGGGCATTCACGATATGGAACGACAAGCCCTAAACGTATTTCGGATGCGATTAATGGGCGCAGAAGTTCGACCCGTAGAAGCGGGAACCGGAACCCTTAAAGATGCTACTTCCGAAGCAATTCGCGATTGGGTGACAAACGTAGAAACAACCCATTATATTCTCGGTTCCGTTGCGGGACCTCATCCTTACCCAATGATGGTACGCGACTTTCAAGCGATAATTGGTAAGGAAACTCGCGCCCAAGCTTTGGAAAAATGGGGAGAACTACCCGATATTCTCCTCGCGTGTGTAGGTGGAGGTTCCAACGCCATTGGATTGTTCCACGAATTTGTAAACGAACCTTCTGTGCGCCTAATTGGTATTGAAGCCGCAGGTGAAGGCATTGATACTGACAAACACGCAGCTACATTGACACAGGGTCGAGTCGGTATTTTACACGGGGCGATGAGTTTTGTTTTACAAGACGAAGATGGTCAAATTGTAGAAGCACATTCTATTAGTGCAGGACTAGATTATCCTGGTGTTGGGCCTGAGCATAGTTACTTGAAAGAGATTCAACGTGCTGAGTATTACAGCATAACAGATGAGCAGGCTTTAGAAGCATTTCAACGCCTCTCGCAACTAGAAGGGATTATTCCAGCATTGGAAACATCTCATGCGATCGCCTATCTCGAAACCCTCTGTCCCCAACTCACCGGTAATCCCCGCATTGTCATCAATTGTTCGGGACGTGGTGATAAAGATGTGCAAACTGTTGCCAAACATTTGAATTTTGGATCATAGTTCATGGTTAATGGTTCATGGTTCATGGCTGAATGGCACGCTTGTTAAGACACAGCCCTTGCCCTGACTGGTTAAGCGCCTCCAGGCTGGGAACCAATCCTGGGAGGCTCCGCCGACCGAGGCTTGACGAGAGGCAAAGCCTCTCGAAATACATTCCCAGCCTCCAGGCTGGGAACGAGGCAACACAAGACTTTGGGCTTAACAAGCGTGCCATTCGTTCATGGCTATTAACTATGAACGGCGGCGGGTGACTTTTGTCCCATCTCTAAAAGGAATTGATTTTCCCGCCACCACTTGTGATTTTACTTAGTGGGCACTGCCCAGCAAATTCGGTATTGGTGGGCAGTGCCCACCCTACTTGGTTATTTTACGTAGATTTTGTGTTTTTGTTGGGTTGAAATTTAACTATTTAACACAAAAAAACACCAGGATGAAACTAATCTTTGCAATTCTCAAACCTCTATTATTTCTTTTTTAGTTCCTTTATTTGAGATAATTCTTGAGAAAAGGAAGATAATCTCTGTCAAAAAGAGGTTTGATTTCAATAGTAATAAAAAGCACTAAGCACTCTAGCAAAAAATTTTTTCTTTCCATGCCAAATATCACTTTTGCCTTTAAAAAACATCAAACATTTGTGACTTCTAAAATTGCGGGTGGAGTAAGTTTGCTAAGTTTATTACTCTTAGCTACGTATCCAGCAAGTGGAGAAGTTCCCGTTTCTGATAACCAAACTCAGGCGGAAGAAAATGCATCTCCCATGAGCCAGGTTACAAATGTTAATCAATTGTCTGATGTGCAGCCAACTGATTGGGCTTTTCAAGCTTTGCAATCATTGGTAGAACGGTATGGTTGTATTGCTGGCTATCCAAATAGCACCTATCGCGGTAATCGGGCGATGACGCGATATGAATTTGCAGCGGGTTTGAATGCTTGTTTGGATCGGGTTAATGAATTAATAGCGACCGCCACAACGGATTTGGTGAGAAAAGAAGATTTGCTAGCTTTGCAGAAACTCCAGGAAGAATTTTCAGCAGAAATAGCGACTTTGCGGGGTCGGGTGGATGCGCTGGAAGTTCAAACAGCGCAATTAGAAGCCCAGCAGTTTTCAACAACTACCAAGTTAACTGGTCAAGCGATTTTCGCCTTGAATGCTGGTGGATTTAGTGGCGATCGCATTATTGATCCCACAGGTAGAGAAATTACCAACAATGACCCCAATGCAACAGCGATTTTTCGAGCCGGATTAGATTTAAACACCAGTTTCCGTGGAGATGACTTGCTGAAAATTCGCCTTGAAACTGGAAGTGGTTTTGAAGAAAACGGTCAGCCGGTTGGTGGAAGAGATAATGCTGCTGGTTTCCTAGAACGGTCTTTTGGAAGTGCTTTAGACTACTCAATCAATCCTCCCGTAGATCGAGATTTAGATTTAGCGAGACTGTATTACAGCTTTAGACCTACTCAAGATTTGCAGGTTTCTTTGGGTCCAAATATTCGCACAGGCGATTTTCTTGACTTCAACAGTTACGCTGGACTCAGCTTCCGAGACTTTAGCACTCAAGCATTGGTAAATAACTATATTCTCTTCCCCATTAACTTTCCGAGTGCAGGAGCAGTACTTGACTGGAAACCAAATCAGGGAGCATTATCCGTACGAGCCGCCTATGCAGCAGCAGATGCTGCAAACCCTGGCAATCAAGGGCCGCTTGTAGGTACTGTATCATTTGTAGAATTACTATATCCTCCCAATATTGGTCCTGGCGGCGTACCTAATTTTAGTGGCTCCCGTGGCATATTTGGAGATACCTATCAAGGTCTAGTGGAAGTAGAATACGCCCCCTCTAGGTCTTTAGCCTTCCGCCTACAATATAGTGGTGGTGAATTATTCGACAACCGTTTTGACGTTTTTGGTGCAAATGTTGAACTCACCCTCGCCCAAAGATTTGGTATTTTTGGGCGATACGGTTACGGCAACTATAATGATACCCAATTTGGAGACATCGAACCAAATTACTGGATGGCAGGTATTGCAGTGCGAGACTTATTTAAACCAGGTTCTTTAGCAGGAATTGCCGTTGGTCAGCCATTTATTGCCACTGAAATTGGCGATTCAACTCAAACAAATTACGAAGCATTTTATAACTATCCCGTGAATCAAAATATTCAAATCACACCCACACTCCAAGTAATTTCCAACGCCGGAAACCAAGAGAGCAACGGCACTATTTGGACAGGCACACTTCGTACAGTCTTTTCTTTTTAAGCAGATAAAAAATCAGGCGTTGCATAACAGCGCCAAAATTTCAAAATCATGGTATTAGTAGGGTGGGCACTGCCCACCAAATCAAACTTAAATTCAAAAACCCTCCGCGTCCCTCTGCGTTTCCTCCGCTACCTGGTGCGTTTAAAAACACAACTTAATATGCCAAAAATCTCATTCTGTTACAACTAAAATACAATCCAAAAAATTGATTTCCATGTTACTCACAAACAAAAAAAATCGCCATGCTACCAGAGATTCGCCCTGGAACTATAATTAATAATCGCTACCAAATTCAGAAAATTTTGGGACAAGGAGCCTTTGGAAGAACATACTTAGCACTAGACTCTCAGCGTTTTGGTGAACCCTGTGTCCTGAAAGAATTTGTACCAGCAAATAGACAAGAATATATACTCCGCAAATCCCGCGAACTTTTCGAGCGCGAAGCAAAAATTTTATATCAAATAAACCATCCTCAGATTCCCAAATTTCTGGCTTGGTTGACCGAACAAGATAGATTGTTCATAGTACAAGAGTATATAAATGGTAAAACCTACTCTCAACTTTTGAGCGATCGCTTTTCACAAGGGAAACCATTTTCCGAAGCAGAAGTTATTCAGTGGCTAATAAATTTATTGCCAGTTTTGGAATATCTCCACCAAGGAAAAATCATTCATCGAGATATTTCACTAGAGAATGTCATGCTTCCGCAAAAGCAAACTAAACCTGTACTGATAGACTTTGGAGTTGTTAAGGACAAATTCACCCAAATTATCTCTCCTGATTCTCAAAATTTCCCCTTCTCTGGTTATTCAGTGGTAGGAAAAGTAGGCTATTCTCCGCCAGAACAGATTAGAATGGGATATTGCTACCCTTGTAGTGACCTGTACGCATTAGGTGTTAGTGCTGTTGTCCTCTTAACAGGAAAAATGCCTTATAAGTTGATGAATGAGTACTTGGAGTGGCAATGGCATTCCTACATTAATATTAGTGATTCTCTTGCTCGCATTCTAGAAAAAATGTTGGCAGAAAAGCCTTCAGAGCGGTATCAATCTGCTCAAGAACTCCTTGCTGAGCTTCAGTTATTAATTTTAGCAGGCAACAGAAATATAAGCAACTCACCAATTCAAAATCAACCCCAAATAACTAATAATATAGGCTCAAAAGCATTTAAACAATTAGAGCAATGGACACAAAATTACGAAGAAAAAACTCAAACCCCTACTGGATTTGAGGTTGAGGAAACAAATACAATTATTGAATCGGCTCCTGATATAGATATAATTAACAATCAACCTGCTCAACCAGAAATCATTGCTCCAAAACATCAGTTATCTTCCATCAACTCAAAATTTTTAGAGCATTGTCAGCAGGAACTAATTAATATTATCGGTCCTTTCGCGAGTTTTATTATAGAAGATACTTTAGCTAAATTTCCACAGATCACACCAGAGCAACTAGTCGAAACATTAGCAGCAGAAATTCCTCATCAGCAAAGGGCAATAGCCTTTATAAAGCAGATGCAAAAATTTATTTTAAGATAAGTCAACCACAGATGAACACAGATAAACACAGATAAACACCGATTCTTTATCTGTGTCCATCTGTGTCCATCTGTGGTTACATCCTAAATACCCGACTTTTGCATGAAATCGATTTATCGCACCTTGCAACATGAAAACACGACATAAAGAAATGTAAATTTATTTAGCAAGTGCGTAAATCACTCAGCAACCGCAGATAAATTCACAAAGGCTTCAACCAAAACAACTCGATATTATTGCATCGTACAACGCCAGCACTTGTGGTGAATAGGATTAGCTTGTACGGTGGCAATCTGAACAAATTTTTGTAACAATTTTTCTGACTACAGATATGATAACAGCTAGCGTTAAAAAAAATCCGTCAATGAACGACTCTCCTAATTGGCCTGCTTTATTGCAGCAATTGCTAGATGGTCAATCGCTTTCGGTGTCCCAAGCATCGGATTTAATGTATGGTTGGCTTACAGATGCCATTCCTTCCGTGCTATCAGGTGCAATTTTAGCAGCAATTCAGGCAAAAGGTGTATCTGCCGAAGAATTGCTTGGTATGGTCAAGGTTTTATATTCTCAATCAGTACGAGCAACCTTGCGCGATCGCGTTGTTGGTAATTCACCACTCGTTGATACCTGTGGTACTGGCGGAGATGGAGCATCTACATTTAATATCTCTACAGCAGTTGCATTTGTTACTGCTGCCGCTGGTGCAAAAGTTGCCAAGCATGGTAATCGTTCAGCATCTGGTAAAACAGGTTCCGCAGATGTACTAGAAGCTGTGGGTATAAATTTGAAAGCCAGCAGCAAGAAAGCTCAAGAAGCCGTTGACGCAGTTGGGATTACATTTTTGTTTGCACCAGATTGGCACCCAGCATTAAAGGCGATCGCGCCACTACGAAAAACACTGAAAGTACGTACAATTTTTAACCTACTTGGTCCATTAATTAACCCATTAAGACCAACAGGACAAGTAATTGGAATTAACAACCCGGCTTTGATAGAAACTTTTGCTCAGGTTTTATATCAAATGGGAACTCATCGAGCAGTTACACTGCACTCTCGAGAAAGATTAGACGAAGCAGGGTTAGCAGATAAAACAGATATCGCTGTATTATCAAAACAACAAATACACCTGCTTGAATTAGATGCAAAAGACTTAGGTTTAAATCCTGCTCCCATTAGTGAATTACGAGGGGGGGATGTGCAAGAAAATGCCGAAATACTCAAAGCAGTTCTGCAAGGAAAAGGCACTCAAGCACAGCAAGATGTAGTTGCTTTGAATACAGCTTTAGCATTGTATGCTGGCGAAGTAGTGCCGGATAACGGTGATTATTTTAACAGCATTTCTCAAGCAGTTGTTTTGGCTAAAGACGTTCTGCAAAGTGGAGAAGCTTGGAAAAAGTTGGAACAGCTTGCGGAATTTTTGAGGTAAAAATATCAAATATTATCTTGATTTATACTGAATGGTACTAAAATTAAGCATTTTTTGTTGCATACAGAAATAGCTGAAGTTAGTGCCATTTATCTATTATGAAATTCAATAATATCCGCAGCCTTCTTTACTCCCTCTGTATTGCGAATAAATTCTTGTAATCGAACTGCATTTTGTTTGTATGACTTTTCAGACAACACCTGCTGAATCTTTTCTCTTAAGGTGGAAACTTTCAAGCGGGAAAGTGGCACAAATTCCCCTAACTCAAAGGTTCGACGGCTTACTCCGGTCATTCGCTTAAATTTCCTTGAAGTAAGCTGTTTGGCTCTCCAAAATTTCACTGCTACTCAGAGTCCTTAATCGAAAAATGTCAATTTTTTAATTATATCACAAAAAACTTTTGCAAGAGTTCTTTTGTAGAATTTGAAACCCACTGCTTGTGCTTTAGTTTGTGCGCCTGTTCCACTAAAGATAGTGACACGATGTCCACGTCGTTGGAGTTCGCGACCCAGAGGAAACATTGTATTTAGGTGTCCAGTTGCTGCTAAACAGATAATGCCAAAATGGGTCATGACTTTAAACATAAAAGATTTGATGGGATTGGGGTGTGGATAGCTGAGAGATTACTTATATCAAATCCGCTTAATCATTTTAATCATTTATCATTCCCCAAGAACCCCACCCCGGTAAAGCTACGCTTCACCTCCCCTCCCCGCGTGCGGGGAGGGGCGGTTTTGGCGCAAGACAAAACCGGGGTGGGGTTCTTGGGGATTTAATGTCAATTAGCGCTTAAGACTACACCCCGACATTCTCCAAAACCTATCCTGCTATAACCTTCTTTCTCACAGTAGCCGCGCAGGATAACTTCATCGCCGTCGTATAAAAAAGACCGCACTTCACCAGTCGGTAGTTCTACTGATTGAGTACCCCGTTCAGTAATCTCTAACAGACATCCTTGTGTAGCTTTCTCAGCACCAGAAACTGTTCCGCTCGCCAGTAAATCCCCTGAACGAAGGTTACAACCATTACTAGTATGGTGGGTCAGCATCTGCGCCACCGTCCAATACATCTGCTTAAAAGACCCACAGCTTAAACGGAACGGTTCCATCCCCGCTGCACGCATTTGGGCTGAATATAGTAACACTTCCAATGTAATATCAATACCACCCATTTCAGTATTTACCGAAGAATAAAGATAAGGTAGTGGTAACTCTTCACCTTCAGTGCGATCGAAAGCAGGACAGCGGAAGGGTGCTAATGCTTCTAGAGTTACGACCCAAGGCGAAATCGTGGTAGCAAAACTTTTGGCTAAAAAAGGGCCAAGGGGCTGGTATTCCCAAGCTTGGATATCCCGTGCTGACCAATCATTAACCAAGCACAGCCCGAAAATGTGTTCCTCAGCATTATTTATAAGTATGGGTTGTCCTAACTCATTCCCAGCAGCCACGAATAACCCAACTTCTAGTTCGTAGTCCAGCATCTGAGTTGGTTCAAAACTAGGGACTGGCGTTGATGGTTTTTTGATCTGACCTTTGGGGCGCTTGATTGTAGTACCACTGGGCACAATTGAAGAAGCACGTCCGTGGTAAGCGATGGGAACATACTTATAGTTAGGGAGGAGGGGATTGTCAGGACGGAAAAGTTTCCCCACATTGGTGGCGTGAAAAATAGAAGCATAAAAATCAGTGTAATCACTAATATTAGCAGGTAATAAAAGTTCAGCATCGGACATGGGGATAACCATTGCTTGTGCTGAAGGTGGTTGCTTGTCCCATTGCAGTAGTTTGCTCAAGTGGCGGCGCAAAATCAATACAGCCTCACTCCCCATCGCCATTAGTGGATTTAAGTTAGGTGCTGCACAGGCTGCTTGCAACTTTTCCGGGAGTTCTTGCAGCAGTCCAGCTTTACAACAAAGGGACAAATCTAATATTTGGTCGCCAATAGCAACACCGATTCGTGAGGTTTCGCCGCTATTTCGAGGTTTAAACACACCAAACGGAAGATTTTGAATTGGAAAATCAGTGTCTTTCTGATTGGCAGATTCCACCCAACTATGCAAAGTTGGGTTGTGAGTGCTATCAATAGGACGTTTCATAGTAGTTTTAGATTCTTGAGTTCATCTACTGGCTGTTGGAATGAACAGGAACCAAATGAGCGGAAAAAGTATTGTCGAGCCTGCTCAATTTCTGCAATATTTAGGTGATAATCACGCCAGGTAATAGCATCCGCTGTGAAGTGGAAACTGCTACTGTTAGAATTTTGGAGAACTTCTATCGCTTCTTGTGGTGTGATTTTTTGCCAATAAAGTAATGCTGCCAAGACTGCAACATTCAGGAAACCATGCATTACTGTGCTAGGGCTATTTGGCTCGTATGTAACGTGATACTTACCTGGTAATGGGTGGTGCAAACCAGCAGTAGCCTTGAATGGAACTTTAGCTTCAGCAAACGACGAGATACACTGACAAAGTTCTCTAAAGCTGGGAAAAGCATCGACGGTTACACCTCCAGTTCGGACTTTCACCGCTGCGCCAGTATGTCGCAGCACTGTTAGATATGGTTTTAAGTCCTCACTGAGGGGAATTTCAAAAAATGCGTCTACTTTGGCTGGTAGATGAGGAAGTATTTTCTTAATTTCTGTGGGAGGAAGTGGTGGAAATTCTAGGGCAGTAACGGTGATATTGTTATTTTTGATGAGCGATCGCACTGTTTGAATCTCTTTCTCCCAATCTTTCAAGATAATTATACTGAGCAACCATTCCTTTAAGTAAAACTTGGACAGCAGTCTCTCAAATTCATTTAAACGAGACACTGGCAACACAAACCGATTTAGCATCCAATCATAGGGCGTCAACAGATAGTCAGCGTAATTCGCCATTGCTAGATGTAAATCAAGCTTTGCTGGCGGGAACAGTCCGGCATAGTCCACAATTGATGCCAGAAGTGCTTTTACTGAGCTTTGCATAGTGGTTCACCTCTTCAAGCTTAGAATCCCCGTCTCTTAAGAGTGGGGAGAGGTCAATTTTCTTCATCTAATGGCAATGAAGTTGAAACTTTGATTTCATTGAGAACAATATTGGTACGAACTTTTTCCACTCCGGGAATTTGGGTAATTTTCTCACTCAAAAATTTTTGCAAGTGTTGATGGTTGCTGACTACAACTTTCAAAAGATAGTCGAATTCACCAGTAAGATGATGGCATTCTAAAATTTCCGGCAGTTCCTTCACCTGTTCACAGAATTGTCCGACGCATTCAGGATGATGGTGGGCTAAGGTTACTTGCGTAAAACACAACAAGTCTAAACCTAGCGCCTCACGATTAACCAAAGTTACATAACGGTCAATAAAGCCGTTTTCTTCCAGCTTTTTCAGCCGTTTTTGCAGCCCAGGTGTTGTGAGATTAAGTTGGCGTGCCAATTCAGCTTGAGAAATACGACTATTCTCTTGTAAAAGCCGCAATAGCAGCCGGTCTTTATCATCTAGTTGTTTAAGTTGTTCCCCATTCCTCAACGTTGGCTTTACCTTGGCGCTATCTTTCGGCAACTTCTCCCCCTTTAAGCCTACTCATTAAGGCTGATTTATAGATAGCTTAGTTAATTTTGTATACCAAATCAAGCATTTTAGTTGATAAAAAATGCTAGATTAATACTTGAAGTTAATTTTATCAACTATTTTCGGTTATTTGGTTAATAAACAAAACTCGATTTTGGTAGCTGGGAGCATCCCAATTTTGACAAAATACTTGTTAAAGAACCTTCCCAGTCCTCTTATAGAGGACTTTAGCTTTCAGACAGGCACTTAAGTGCCTGGCTGGCTATTCCTGCAAAATTGGGATGCTTCCTGGTAGCTCAAAGTCGGAATTAACCATCATCCAATAAATTTGATACTTTCATAATTTTTTTAGGTATCTCCTCTCCAGGAGGAATTTAAATGAATGAGTTTTGCCCCATTAAACGCTTTGACCACCTTGAATTCTATGTAGGAAATGCAAGGCAAACAGCGCAGTTCTATTCCAAGTTTTTCGGATTTACCAATACGGCATATCGCGGTTTGGAAACTGGTAGTCGGGAAGTAGCATCCTATGTAATGCAGCAAGGGGATATCTGCTTTGTCTTTAGTGCAGCGCTCTTTCCAGAACATCCCATCAGTCAAAGCGTGCTTAAGCATGGCGATGGAGTTGCCATTATTGCCTTGGAAGTGCCGGATGCCGTCAGTGCCTATAAAGAGACAACCAAACGAGGTGCTGTAGGAGCTATTGAGCCGACAGAAGAAGAAGACGGATATGGAGTGTTGCGCTATGCTGCTATCCACAGCTACGGTGACACGCTGATCAAGTTTGTGGAACGAAACGATTACTCTGGAGTGTTTGCTCCTAAATTCGTGCCTCGACACCATACTAACAAGAGCAATTTTACAGGTTTACATACTATTGACCACGTTGTTGGAAACGTCGAACTGGGCGCAATGGATAGATGGGCGCAGTTTTTTGCCGATACGATGGGTTTTAGTCTGTTAGTGCATTTTGATGATGAGGCGATTTCTACAGAGTACTCAGCATTGATGTCCAAGGTAATGCAGGATGGCACGGGTAAGATTAAATTGCCAATTAACGAGCCAGCCCAAGGTAAATGCAAGTCTCAAATTGAAGAATATCTGGAATATAACAACGGGCCAGGAGTGCAACACATCGCCTGCGCTACTAATAACATTATCGAAACGGTTTCCAAGCTGAGAGCAAATGAAGTTGAGTTTCTGCAAATACCAAGAACGTATTACGAAAACTTGGAAGAACGGGTTGGGAAGATTAATGAGCCAATCGAGCAACTACAAGAACTGGGCATCCTGGTAGATAGGGATGAAGATGGCTATTTGCTCCAGATTTTTACCCAGCCTGTGCAAGACAGACCAACGCTTTTCTTTGAAGTGATTGAGCGACATGGGGCGCAAGGCTTCGGTGAAGGCAATTTCAAATCTTTGTTTGAAGCTATTGAGCGCGAACAAGCACTACGGGGGAATCTTTAAAAGGACAAAAGGTAGATAGATAGATTCCTGTTGTCTTTTTCTTACTTCCTTTCTACACAAAAATACTTAGTTAAACAAATCACAGAAACAAAGCAGCAGCTTGCCGCAGGATAGGACACAAATAAGGCAAAGAAAAGGGGTGATATTATGACTTACTACTATAAGTTAGGAAATATTCCACACAAGCGGCACACCCAATTTCGTCAACCAAATGGTTCTTTGTATCACGAAGAATTGATGGGAATGCGTGGTTTTTCAGGCATTCAATCCCTGCTTTACCATTTGCGTCCACCCACCCAAATATATAAAATTCTGCATCAAACAACGGTAGACATTCTCTGTGAAGAATCAAGTCCCTTGCGTCACCGCCACCTACGCACAGCAACTGTGGAATCAGGGGGGGATGCTATTCAAGCCCGTATCCCGCTCTTGAGGAATGCAGATGTCTGTATTTCAGTTACTCGACCTACTGAACCGATGTCGTACTGGTATCGGTTTGCTCACGGTGATGAGGTAATTTTCATCCATGACGGCACTGGTGTATTAGAGAGTCAGTACGGTATTCTTCGCTATCGGGCAGGTGATTATTTAGTAATTCCTACAGGTGTGTTGTGGCGAATAATACCCGATGCCAATATAGAGCAGCGAATGCTGGTGATTGAGGCAAATGGACACATAGAGCCACCAGCACGCTACCTTAATCGTTATGGACAATTTCTCGAACATGCCCCCTATAACGAACGTGACATTCGCCCACCAGAAGAGTTAGTTACCTATGACGAAGCGGGAGAGTTCGAGGTGCGAGTAAAAGCTAGGGACAGAATTACCAGTTACCTCTATCATTATCATCCTCTAGATGTTGTTGGTTGGGATGGACATCTCTATCCCTTTGCATTCAACATTGAGGACTTTGAACCGATTACAGGTCGAATTCACCAACCCCCTCCGGTACATCAAACCTTTGAGGCTCCTGGCTTTGTCTTGTGTTCCTTTGTGCCGCGTCTTTTTGATTATCACCCCCAAGCAATTCCAGCTCCCTATAACCATTCCAACGTTGATTCGGATGAGGTTATCTACTATGTGGCAGGGAATTTTATGTCCCGCAAAGGAATTGAGGTGGCGTCAATAACCATTCATCCTGGTGGCATTCCCCACGGTCCTCACCCAGGAATGTACGAAGGATCGATTGGTAAAGAACGAACGGAGGAGCTAGCTGTAATGATTGATACCTTTCGTCCCCTGGAACTCACAAAACACGCCATAGAGTTGGAAGACAAAGACTACGCCTATAGTTGGATTGCTTAATCTTGGCAAGACAACACAACTGCCATAACCTGAAAAAATTCTTAAAAGGGAACTCTTAACAGGCAATAGGGAACAGGGAGCAAAGGGCGTGGGGATTTAGACGTCAACCCAACTGGCAACCTGTAGAGGATGGGGTTTTAAACCCAATGGCACGAAGATAAGCCCTGAAATAAATTTCGGGCTTAAAGCTTAAACCCGTTAAAACGGGTTACAAAACCTAGCCAGTAAGCTTTAGCTTACTTGAGCTTTGAGCTGTGAAATTTATTTCTTGGCTCTTAACTTAGCGTCATTCGGTTTTAAACTCCTACAAACAGAACAGTGAACACGGAACTGTACTGTTTCCCGTTCCCCGTTAAGAGTTCCCTCTCTGGATAAATTTGGATTGCAATGCAAGGTATTTTATATGATTCAAACTCTTAGCACTACTCATCTCACTATTTCGCCACGCATCAAAGAACGCTTGCACCGAGGCGAACTCACCCAAAAACAGGTAGATAATTTCCAAGATTTCCTCACCAAAGTTGACCGGGAATTTTTGCACCACCGCATCATCACCAGTAACGCCTATACTCGCTGGTTCCGCAACGGCACTGCTACAGATGAAGAACTGCGGCACTTCATCAAACAATTCTCGGTTTTTTCTAATCAATTCCTGATAGCTGCACTGTTAAAAGTCATTAACTCACCCACTCTTGAGCAGTCCCGCGCCAGTCGCGAGATACTACTGAACGAACTGGGTGTGATTTACCGCCAGCCCGGACACTCAGTTAGTAATAATATTGCTCAGACAGAGGAAGATAAAGACCGGGAAGGCGATCCCGAACTAGTCAGTACTAAGGGTACGGTAGACGGTGGTATCTGTCGTTTCCGGGCAGCACATTTTGAATGGCTGATTGGTGTGGCTGAAGGGTTGGGCTTGCACTACGAAGATATTGGCAAACGCAAGCACGGACGCCCTACTACTTTACACTTCTGCGACGAACTACAACGTCTCTACGGTAGCGATGACCCGCAAATTGGTGAGGGCGCTAGCTTTGCGGTCGAAAACTGGGCTGCGGCTGGCTTCTGGCAGGAGTTGGAAGACGGACTCACACGTATTAAGCAAACACGACACCCGCACCTACGCCTAGCCTTTTTCTCCTGGCATAACCGTGTCGAAGCACAGCACGCCGGACACACGTTAGAGGAACTTGAAGAGGTTTACTTCCACCCGGACTTTGACCAAGCTAAGTTTATTCAAGGAGGGCGAGAGATTCTCGATGCTATTGCCGTCTTCTGGGATGGACTGAACAGCGATCGCCTTAATCAAGTTTATATGTAAATGGTTATGACAAAGCAACTATCACTTGAAGAAGTTATCAATAGCGGCGTGGAACCAAGCATAGCTACCGCAATCCTGCCGCAGATCAATCAATGGCTAGCTTCTCTTCCTGCTACTGACTGCTGGCAGCACCTTACCCGGTACATCCTCAAGCCTAGCCACCCCTTTGCACTACACAAACTCCTCTACAAAACTACGTTCTCTGACTGGGACAAAAGCCAAGGAATTCCCCCCGCTTGGTTTCCCTCAAAGGAGCAGATTCAGGGGACTAATATTGCTACCTTGATGAAAGAGCTAAAGCTGGATTCCTACTTTGAACTTCACACTTGGTCAGCACAACATCGTGCTGAGTTCTGGGACATCATAATTCAACGTTTGGGTATCCACTTCCGAAAGAAATATACTCAAGTTGTTAACTTGTCAAATGGTGTAGAATCTCCCGAATGGCTGGTGGGTGCTGAATTTAACATTGTTGAGAGTTGTTTTCAAGCACCACCAGACGCCCCTGCTATTATTTTTCAGGTAGAAGGGGGTTCAATTTCTACTCTCACCTACGGTGAACTCCACGCCTTAACTAACCGAGTCGCTAATGGACTCGTAAATGCTGGCTTTCAAAAAGGCGATCGCATTGCCATTGCCATGCCCATGACTGCCGAATCTGTAGCAATTTACCTAGGTATTATCAAGGCTGGCTGTGTAGTTGTCTCCATTGCTGACAGTTTTGTGGCTGCTGAAATTGCTATGCGGCTACACCTATCTAAGGCAAAAGCAATCTTTACTCAGGACTATATTTTGCGTGGTGGCAAGCAGTTACCCCTATACACCAAAGTGGTTGATGCTAATGCACCGAGAGCGATCGTACTGACGTCATCCGCTGAATTACGTCTTGGTGATTTGAATTGGAGAGAGTTTCTCAGTGCCAACGAACAATTTGATGCTATCCCTACTCATCCTGGTGCTTATACCAACATCTTATTTTCCTCCGGAACCACGGGAGAACCCAAGGCAATACCCTGGACACAAACTACCCCGATCAAATGTGCTGCTGACGGGCATTTGCACCATGACATTCATCCTGGTGACGTGGTAGCCTGGTACACTAACTTGGGATGGATGATGGGACCGTGGCTAATTTACGCTAGCTTAATTAATCGGGCGGCGATCGCCCTTTATTACGGGACGCCAACAGCCCGACATTATGGTGAATTTATACAAAACAATCAAGTAAATATACTTGGTGTAGTGCCTAGTTTGGTTAGTAGTTGGAAAGCAACTACTTGTATGCAAGGTTTAGACTGGAGTGCTATCAAAGCGTTTAGCTCGACGGGCGAATGTTCCAATCCTGAGGATATGCTCTACCTAATGTCCCTAGCTGGATACAAACCAGTTATCGAATATTGTGGCGGTACGGAAATTGGTGGAGGCTATATGACTGGTACTCTGGTACAGCCCTGTGCCCCCTCAACCTTTAGTACACCTGCTTTGGGGCTGGACGTTGTTATTCTCAATGCAGACGGGAATCCTGCTGACAAAGGCGAGGTATTTATTATTCCTCCGTCGCTCGGACTCTCCACTGAGTTGTTAAACAAAGACCATCACCAAGTATATTTTGCTCACATCCCCCATCTTTTCATTCCTCTGCGCCGTCACGGCGATCAGATGGAACGATTGCCCAATGGCTACTACCGTGCCCACGGTCGCGTTGATGACACCATGAACTTGGGTGGTATCAAGGTCAGTTCAACTGAAATTGAACAAGCCCTCAATGCCGAGGAAGGAATCTGTGAAAATGCTGCTATTGCTGTTTCTCCTCCCGAAGGGGGACCAAGCCAATTAGTAATCTATGCGGTGGTTGCGCCAGAGGTTCAAGAGAATAAAGCAACACTCATAGCATCCTTGCAAGCAGCAATTAACCAGCGTCTGAATCCCCTGTTTAAGATTCATGATGTTGTCATAGTTGAGACTTTGCCCCGTACCGCTTCTAACAAAGTTGTGCGCCGTGTGTTGCGTGACCAGTATCGGTCTATTCTATCCCAACCTGCGGGATCATTTAGTTAAGCGTAGGTATAGCCCAGTCTTCTATAATTCAGAACATCTGCGGGTCTAGCTCTTAGCCTGGTAGCTTTCCCATCCCAAGGATACATGAGGTCGTAGAGATTGTGTCCGGCAGGTCCTCCACTAGTAGGCTGATATTGTTGGCTTGGGTTCCTATCTTGCCATATCGCCCAGAGTCGATCCACATTGCAATGATGGAGAAAAAAAACAGGATCGTTTGGCGAAATATTCACAGATGACATATCGCCTCCAATCCATGCATGTACTTGATTGTGTAATTGTAAAATTTGTGTACCCAGAAAGCCTTCAAGCCGATTGCGATGGCTGGAATTGCTGGTTTGATCCCACGGGGAGCGATCATAAGGAGTTTCCGCGATCGCAACATTTGCTTCTGCTTGTGTTGGTAGTCCTGAAAACAATTGACCAAAGGTGCGTTGTAAGCCTCCCTTTGAACTACCATCAGCATTAACAGTTATCCATTGATTGACCGCAAATGGGCCCGTTTTAACTATGTTATTATCTTGGGGATCGCCATTACCTCCCATTAAGTCATTAGCCCAAACCGGTGAACCAAAAGGATTACCTGCATCTTGCGTCCAGTCCCAATAGGGAATCGTTACACCTCTGACCTTTCTTTGTAATTGCCGTTCAAATCTGTAAAGAAAATAGCGATGCCAAGGATTAAATGCAGGACCCACGTGAGCAGCATTACGAAATAAATTGGTTGAGTCTGTACGTGCGGTGGCGATACTATGCCAAAGCACATACTCATCGTAAATACTACGACGAGTAATAGGACTGATAGTAGCTTTGAGTGCTTTAACTGCCCTAATGAAATTTTGTTTTTCTGTAGTAGTCAGATCCCTGACATTCTTTCTAACATTTTTCATATTGCACCTAAATTTTTTTGTAATAAGTTTTGCAACTCCTTAATAGCAAGCGCCAAAACTTTTCAGTCAACATTAGGATCTATTTTTACTTCACCACTAGGAAGTTTTATTCCCAAGTCTATTAACTGTTTCGCTATCTCTTCGGGTGAGTTAAACTCTGCAAATAAAAGAGGTGTCACATATTTCTGTGTATTCGTATTTCGGGCAATCCTAACTTTTATGCCATCCAGAAATAGCTGAACTGATGTATCAAAGTTAGCATCTGTATTTGCCAACCTTTGAGACGTTTCGTTTGTAACTATCTTATATGTTCTACCTTTATATACTTCTTCAACAGTCTCTTGAGCTTGGGCTTTAGTGGCAAGGAAATTGCCAACTAATGGAACACTTGCTGCAACCGTAGTTCCAGCAATCACGAAGCTTATTATCTTAAAAAAATGCCTTCGGGAAAATCTAGAAAACATCTATTTTACTCCTGAATTTTATTTGTGAATTTGTTTGTCCAATGCTTATTTTTTGTTGTCATGCAAACATAGTTATCAGCTGCAATTAGCTAAATTTATACCGTATTTTACTTTGACTAGTTTGACTAAATAGTAAAAATTTGAAAATTTTTACTATCTATAGATCAGCAGTTGCAATGGCTATTTTATATCGACAGCAATTTAGTCAGTCAAAAGAGAACGATGCAATGATTAAATTATTAATGTTTTTAATCATTGACTATATATTTTCTGAATAAATTTCAAAAATCAAGTTAATTACTCTGTTTTTATCGACAAAATTCAACGTTATATGTCTTAAAAATAGAGAATGAGGAATAGGGAATAACCCCAATACTTGAAGGGTTTTGGGGTAAAGGGGAAAGGGAAAAGGCGTAAAATAAGCATCTTTTTCCCTTCCCCTTTAACCTTTTACCTTATCCCTTGCAGTATTGGGAATAACCCAAGTTGCTAGTTATAAAAAAGCGCCTCTTTTTAAGTACAAAGTCTGATTGTTTTGTGCCTAGCAATACACAAAAATGTGAATTTTGTATTTTTTGATACGATTTAGAGGCACTAACTAGCAACTTGCGTGAATAGGAAGACCTATTTTCTTGATCCAGCAAACACAAATAGATTGTGAGCAAAGCCGTTAGTTAACTGCTCTACAAAGGTATCTATATCCAGCTTTAAGTCAGAGATTTTGATGTTGCTCATGGAAGTTACACCCTTAAAAACAGATTTTGGACAATTTCATTACGGATGATGTTTAAGCGGACTTCATCCTTCATTACTAAAGTTAGTTAATTTTTGAATTAAATCAATGTTGTATCAGGTTGTTTGCAGACATTAATCAATTAGTTTTGTCTTTTATTTTCTCCGAAGAGGATATCTGAAAAATAGGGATAAATTATACAAATATAAATTTGATTATTTATTTATATATTTTATAGTTTTGTCATTAATAAATTTAAAATGCAATGCTGTTACTCGTCAAAATGCCTGGAACGAACTCTGGGTAAAGAATATGATGAGTGCGATCGCCCCCTAACCGAATGGCATGAAGTTTAGTTATAAGTTTCGGCAAGCAGTGGGTGCTGGGGGAGACAAAGAAATAAGTGTATCCCTGAGTGTTGCAGTATTTAATAATACTAAATATTCCTCTTTTCTCCCCCTGCCTCCCCTGCTCCCCCTGCTTATCTTCGTGACATTTTTTTCGTCGTAAAATACCAGAATTGGGGGAAAAATGGCATTCGACTCCGGAAATTAATTATGCGTTACCCAAAATCCTTGTAGAGACGCGAAATTTCGCGTCTATACATTCTTTTTCACCAGATGTCTAATGAATTACCGCTATGCAATAATAAGGTTTTCGGGCACATCTTGCGTAAGCCATGTTATGGAGCAAGTAATGAATAATGTGTATCAAAATTACGTGTTAGCGAAGCTCCTCCGCAGGAGGCTCACCTGCTCAAAAATTGTGTTTGCAACCTCAATTTTCCACACATTTTAAGTACTATTGCTTATTGACAAATAGTATAAAATATAAAACTTTAAATTTTATGAATGGGTGAAGTTTTTTCGTTTAAATTTGGACATTTTAACCCTGTTTTGTCACTCTCAAAAAATAATAATCAAGAGCCAAATTTTGAGATTTTGATTTCATCAAGATTTTAGGATTTATTTTCTAATAAAAACTAAAATTTATAAACAAAAAGTGAAAACTAAAGCACCGTAATCATGCACGGTTATTGCATTCTACCAAAAGAACAAAACATGTTATTTAATCCCTCTCATATTTTTTCATGCTTAAATTTTTCTGATGATAATGATTGTGCTTTTTAATTAATTGTTCTATATTTCGGTTCTCTAGTTTTCTTGGTGTATATAGTTTTTTGCTTATCTGTATTATAATGTGAATCTATCTGCAACCACTTGAGCGTTAGGCATTAATTCTGTCACTTCATTTTTGTAAAGAAGCCACAAATCTATACTCACTTCCTTACTTGTAAAACTTGAGCAACAGCCTTTTTTTATTGGTATTACTGAGTTTTATTTTCGGACATAATTCCTTTAGTTATGTCTACAATTTTATTTTTTTCAACAGATTATTCGTTGACAAGATAATCTTGCATGTTGTAGTATGCTAATCAAAAGCATTTTTCATAAGTTATTGTACAAAACGGTAGAAATAAAGCTACCATTCCAAATCAACCAAAAGCTTATGATAAAAGCATTTTGAATCTGGATAAAAATTTTGAGAGTTGCAATAGCATAACTTGTGAAAAATGCGGTCATAGCTCTGTTTCCAAGCGTTAAAGTCAGCAAAGAGAATTTCCTAATCTTTTTTGAGAGATTGAGGAGTGTCAAGAATTTATTGATTAGATAGTAGTGAAATCCACCGACATCCAATACTTGAAGGGTTTTGGGGTAAAGGGGAAAGGGAAAAGGCGTAAAATAAATAATTCAACCCCTTCCCTTTTAACCTTTTACCTTATCCCTTGCAGTATTGCACCGACATCTATCAATCATGTAGCAATTTTGGCAAAATAGCGACTAACTTCTATTCAAAGCAGCTAGCCAATATGCCGTGACATAATCCGAAAAACAGTAATTTATATTCAGAAGCTACGCACTTTGCAAACAAATTGTTGCATGTATCAACACACTACGCCTTGCATGATGAAACTCGCGAAGGATCGCCTCAAATTCAGCCAATAAACAAGGGAATATTTTTTGAATTTATATCCCTGACTTATGTAAATGATGAGTGCTTACACCTATTAATTATGCAGAGGGAAAGCCGAAAAAGACTGAAATTACACTTAGCTTTTGTCAATACCTAAGTTCTAATCTTGTTAGAAGAGTGTACATCTGTGAAAGTGGTTTGCACGCATCTATCAATACCACCATTATTTGACATATTTTAGGAGGATTTTAGTAAATGATAGTCATCATGAAATCCGGCAGTCCATCAGCAGAAATTGAGCGAGTTATCAAAGAACTCAACAACTGGGATATAACACCAGAAAAATCCGTAGGTAAGCACAAAGTTGTAATTGGTTTAGTGGGTGATACAGGGAGTCTTAATCCTGAACAAATTCAACTACTAAGCCCTTTTATTGAGCAGGTTCTACGGGTGAAGAAGCCCTTTAAACGGGCAAGTTTAGAATTTCGCTATGGAGAACCTTCTGAGGTAGTTGTACAAACTCCCAACGGGGCGGTAACTTTTGGTCAAAATCACCCATTAGTTGTAGTAGCTGGACCCTGTTCAGTAGAAAACTCTGAGATGATTGTAGAAACAGCGCAAGTCGTAAAAGCCGCAGGAGCGAAGTTTCTCAGAGGAGGAGCCTACAAACCTCGTACCTCACCTTACGCTTTCCAGGGTCACGGTGAGAGTGCTTTAGACTTGTTAGCTCAAGCTCGTGAAGCTACAGGTTTAGGGATTATCACCGAAGTCATGGATGCAGCAGACCTAGACAAGGTAGCAGAAGTGGCAGATGTGCTGCAAATTGGTGCCCGCAATATGCAGAATTTCTCGTTGTTGAAGAAAGTAGGGGCTACAAGTAAGCCAATACTGCTCAAGCGCGGACTATCTGCCACGATTGAAGATTGGTTGATGGCAGCTGAGTATATTTTGGCTGCTGGTAATCCCAATGTAATTCTATGCGAGCGCGGAATTCGCACCTTTGACCGGCAGTACACCCGCAATACCCTAGACATATCTGCGATCCCAGTATTGCGATCGCTAACTCACCTACCCATCATGATTGATCCCAGCCATGCCACAGGCAAATCAGAATACGTGCCAAATATGGCAATGGTTGCTATAGCATCTGGTACAGATTCTCTCATGATTGAGGTTCACCCCAACCCAGCTAAGGCACTCTCAGATGGTCCTCAGTCTCTGACACTAGAAGGATTTGAAAAATTAATGCATGAGATGGTTCCTCTAGCCAAATTCTTTGGCCGTTGGACTCAAAACAATAGCGCAACTGCAACTACGTCTAAGTTTGCTCCACGAATTTCCGATCCAGAGAGCGTCTTTTCAAGTTAATCATTTGTGTAATAACTGGGTGCCACAAAGTATAAGGAAAACTTCGATGAATATAGCATCTCTAGGCAAGAAGACAACCTCTCGTTTTTCACCACCCTTATTTGGGAATTCAGGCAAAACCGTAGTTGTAGGCAACCACAATCTGACAATAGATGAAGTAGTCAGTGTGGCCCGTTATGGCGCTCAAGTCAGCTTAACCGATAACCATGAAGTGTTACGGGGTGTCAAAGCATCCTGTGAGTACATTCAGAATGCTGTTGAATCGGGAGCGCCAATTTACGGTGTAACAAGTGGCTTTGGCGGCATGGCAAATATCGTCATTTCCCGTGAATGTACGGCGCTGCTCCAAAATAATCTCATTTGGTATCACAAAACAGGAGCAGGACAAAGATTATCCCTAGCTGATGTCCGCGCCGCCATGCTCTTGCGTGCCAATTCACACATTATTGGTGCATCTGGCATCCGTCTAGAACTAATCCAGCGCATGGCAACGTTTCTGAATGCTGGTGTCACACCTCATGTATATGAATTTGGCTCTATTGGTGCTAGTGGGGATTTAGTGCCATTGTCCTATATAACTGGGGCGCTGGTTGGTCTAGATTCATGCTATACCGTGGACTTTAACGGCGAAGAAATGGACGCCCCAACAGCGCTGAGCCGATTGGGTTTAGAAAAGCTGCAACTACTTCCTAAAGAAGGGTTGGCGATGATGAATGGCACCTCAGTCATGACAGGCATCGCAGCCAATTGCGTGTACGACACCAAAATATTATTGGCAGTGGCAATGGGTACACACGCCCTAGCTATCCAAGGTTTGAATGGAACCAATCAATCATTCCATCCATATATCCATAAGCTCAAACCTCATTCAGGTCAAAAATGGGCTGCTGACCAAATGCTAAACCTGCTAGCAGGTTCACGCTTAATTCGTGAAGAGTTAGATGGTTCTCACGACTGGAGGGGAGAACATCCAATTCAAGATCGTTATTCACTGCGCTGCTTGCCACAGTACATGGGACCGATTGTAGATGGCATTGAGCAGATTAAAAGACAAATCGAGGTAGAAATTAACTCTGCCACCGACAACCCACTGATTGATGTTGAGAACCAAGCAAGCTTACATGGCGGCAATTTCCTGGGGCAATACATTGGCATGGGAATGGATCAGCTGCGCTACTATATTGGACTGTTGGCTAAACATTTGGATGTACAAATAGCCTACCTCGTAGCGCCGGAATTTAATAACGGACTGCCACCATCTTTAGTGGGTAATCGAGAGCGTAGTGTCAACATGGGACTGAAGGGTTTGCAAATAGCGGGAAACTCCATTATGCCGCTGTTGACCTTCTATGGAAATTCCATAGCTGACAGATTTCCTACCCACGCTGAACAATTTAATCAAAATATCAACAGTCAAGGTTTTGCTTCTGCAAATTTAGCGCGTCGTTCAGTTGAAATCTTTCAACAATATATGGCGATCGCCCTCATGTTTGGAGTCCAAGCAGTTGATTTACGCACCTACGTGGTTGCCTCTCATTATGACGCCCGTGACAGCCTGTCACCCGCAACTAGAAATTTATATATGGCAGTGCGCGATGTAGTTGGACAACCACCAGACTCTGACCGACCCTACATTTGGAACGACCACGAACAACCTCTAGACGAACACATTGCCCGGATTACAGATGATATTGCATCTGGCGGTCAGATTGTACAAGCGGTTAACGATATCTTAAATGGTTAATGGTTAATGGTTAATGGTTAATGGTTAATAGTTAATAGTTAATGGTTAATAGCCATGAACCATGAACCATGAACCATTAACTATGAACCAAAATCCAAATAATATCTATTCGCTCTCCAAGTAAGTATTTTGATCCATGAACATTGCACATCATGTAGAACGGGGTCATCTTTTATTTCCTAACAAAATTGCCTTGATTTTTGAGGAGAAATCTTTTACCTACAAACAGCTTGACTCTTTAGCAGGGCAAGTAGCAAATGGTTTACGGAGATTGGGAATAAAAAGAGGCGATCGCGTAGCCTTATTTTTGCCAAACATTCCAGAATTCATCATTTCTTATCTTGGTATTCTCAAAATTGGTGCAGTTGTCGTCTCTGTTAACGTCATGCTCAAAAGTGCTGAAGTCAGCTACATTCTTCACGATTGTGCTGCCAAAGCAATAATTACAACCGAGTCACTAAGTGAGCATGTGCTAGAGGCTGACTTACCCGATCTACAACACATTTTGATTGCCGGAGATATAACCAACAAGAAAATTAGTTTAGCCCAAATGATGGCAAGTGCTTCTCCAAACGCACGTGCTGTCGAAATGGATCGCCATGCTCCTGCAAGTATAGTTTATACATCAGGTACAACAGGTTTTCCCAAAGGAGCTACCCTTTCCCACGGCAACATAATTTCCAATATGTATTCTCACAATCGTTGTTGTGGAATGCGACCGGATGATAGGTTACTGCTTTATGTACCGCTATTTCATTGCTTTGGTCAAAACGCTATTCTCAACGCTGGATTAAACGTTTGCGCCACCATTATCCTGCAAAGTCGATTTGACCTTGAACAAACCCTTCACATCATCAGCACGAATAAGGTAACAATGTTCTTCGGGGTGCCGACAGTATTCATAAAACTGCTGAATATGGACACCTCCGGCTACAACCTGGAAAGCATACGTTATTACTTTAGCGCTGCGGCACCTATGCCAATCGAAGTTGCACAAAGTTGGCAGGATAAGCATGGATTTGTAATTTATGAAGGGTATGGTCTAACTGAAACATCACCATGTGCATCTTATAACCACGACTTGAAATATAAACTCGGTTCAATTGGTACTCCAATTGAAAATGTGGAAATGAACATAGTTGATGGTGATGGCTATCCAGTACAACCCGGTGAATTGGGTGAGATAGTTATCAAGGGACCAAATGTCATGCTTGGTTATTGGAATCTCCCATTTGACACGGCTAAAGCCATTAAAAATGGCTGGTTTCATACTGGCGACATTGGTCGGATGGACGAGGACGGCTTTTTCTACATTGTTGACCGCTTGAAAGACATGATTAATGTGTCTGGATTTAAGGTATATCCGACAGAAGTTGAAAATGTCATTTATCAACATCCAGCAGTTGCAGAGTTAGCTATTTATGGCGTTCCTGATCAGCTTAAAGGTGAAATAGTCAAAGCTAACATTGTTCTTAAGCCAGGTCACATGATTACAGAAGAACAAATCATAGAATTTTGTTCTCATCGGATGGCAACCTACAAAATTCCCCGTGCTATTAAGTTTGTCGATTCAATTCCTAAAAACCCAACTGGTAAGGTGCTAAAACGAATTCTACGGCAGGAAGAAATTGCAGTTGTAGCCGACAAAAGTGCAACTTTGCTAGCTCAGTAAAGGTAATAGTTAGTGGGAGCGTGGTTAATAGTTAATAGTTAATAGTTAATAGAACGAAACCATGAACCATGAACCATTAACCATGAACCATTAACCATGAACCATTAACCATGAACCGAATGGCACGAAGATAAGCCCTGAATTGAAGAAGGCAGAAGTACGAAGGCAGAAGGCAGAAGGGAATCAGATGGGGATTCTGACCCCACCTGATTAAAGACCGCCTGTAGAGGCAGGGGTTTTAGACCCCTATGGCTCCAGCCAGAAGGCTTCACTACAAGATATTATTTATACCTTCTGCCTTCTGCCTTCTGCCTTCCGCCGAAGGCGGATAAATTTCGGGCTGTAGAGACGCTTCAAACAGCGCGTCTCTACAAACCCGTTAAAACGGGTTAAAAAACCTAGCCAGTAAGCTTTAGCTTACTTGAGCTTTGATCTGTGAAATTTATTTCTTGGCTCTTAACAAGCGCGCCATTCAACCATGAACCATTAACCATGAACCATTAACCATGAACCATTAACCATGAACAACTAACAATCTCCTGCTGAAAGCACATTGTCAAGTGACATCCATCTTATTTAAGAATATGAACACAAAATCTCATCCAACGGACACAAATACAGCTGTTGTCTTACGCGATAATTCATCTGGATCTTCGATTTTCTCGCCACCATCGCCGAATGGAAAACCTATCGAGTCAGAATCAACCCAGCTGACAGTGGGAGAAGCTGTGGTCAAGATACTGGAAGATATGGGAGTCCGCTATGCATTTGGTGTTTCTGGGGGTGGTATTGGACCACTTTGGGCGATACTCAACCGTAGCAATATCGAGTTACTTCATTTTCGCCATGAATCAGGCGCAGCCTTTGCCGCTACCGAGGCATACTTTGCCAGCGATCGCCCCGTTGTAGTCTTCACCACTACAGGTCCTGGCATCACCAACGCGCTGACTGGGCTTTTTGCTGCACGAGGGGAAGGTGCAAAAGTAATTCTTGTATCGGCTGCTACTGCTGGTGGAAATCGCGGGCGGTGGGCTTGTCAGGAAACCAGCGCCCACACAATGCCCATTTCAGGTATTTTTACCGCAGGCGTACTATTCAATTACGCCACCACTATAGAGTCTGGGGATGAAATTCCAGAAATTTCCCGCCGACTTGCCCAAGGCTTAGCACAACCGGGCGGTTTCATAGCCCATATTAGTATTCCAACCCCAATTCAGACGACACCATTAAAAGTACAATTGCCACAGCAACTGTTTTCTCATGCAGTGCCTGCTGTTGGTGAGGAAGCGATCGCCGAATGTGTGCGGTTACTCTCACAAGGATCATTTGCAATCTGGGTTGGCTTTGGTGCGCGGGGTGCTGCACAGGAGATTTGCCTGTTAGCTGAAAGAACAGGGGCGGCGGTGATGACATCACCCCGTGGTAAGGGCATTTTTCCAGAGGATCATCCTCAGTTTATCGGTGTCACAGGCTTTAGTGGGCATGAGTCTGTCCTGACATATATGCAGGAAAAAAGTCCGCAGCGTGTGCTAGTGTTAGGAACACGCCTAGGTGAGCCTACCTCATTCTGGAGTCCTGTTATGGTGCCACCAGGTGGATTTATACACGTGGATATTGATCCAGAAGTGCCAGGAGTCGCGTATCCATCAGCACAAACTTTCTCTATCCACTCGGAAGTAAAACTGTTCCTGAAGGCGCTACTACAATACTTTCCAGAGCGTCCCAGTAAGTCTTTGGCTTTGTCGCTACCTCGTCCTGAGCGCAATGAAATTTCTCTAAGCACAGATGGTTTAGTGCGACCTGATGTGCTGATGGATACAATTCAACGGGTGATTGTTGAGGGCAGTGATGCCGTAGTCATGGCTGAGGCGGGTAACTCCTTTGCTTGGGCAACAAATCTGCTACGCTTCAATCAACCAGGTCGTTACCGAATCAGTACTGGTGTCGGGGCAATGGGTCATGCCGTTACCGGGGTAGTGGGTGCGGCGTTGGCGCGAAATGATAAAGCCGTCGCCATTGTGGGAGATGGGGCGATGCTGATGAATAGCGAAGTTAGCACTGCTACCAAATTCCAGATTCCAGCCGTGTGGATTGTACTCAACGACGGACGCTACAATATGTGCGCCCAAGGAATGGCGTTGCAGGGATTTAAGGGCGTGGATACGGATACGGAGATACCGAGTACAGATTTTGCCATGGTTGCAAGAGCTATGGGTGCAGACGGTATACGTGTTAACCGAGAGTCAGACCTAGAATCGGCGTTAGAAAAAGCACTGTTATCAACCGTTCCCTTCGTTGTTGACGTGAGCATCGACCCAACCCGACCAGCACCAATTGGCGGTCGTATTCGGAGTTTGATCAAGCAAGGTGCAATAGAATCCAAAGGAGATAAGTCATGAAATTAAATCCAGTCGGTATTCGCGCGATCGCAGTCAACTTTCCTAGCATCATCCGCACGAACGATTACTACAAAGAGAATTACCCAGAGATGGTGGCTGAGGCTGAAAAGAAAACCTTGGCAAGATTGTTTGTCCCTGACGACTCCACAACTAATAGCGATGACGATATCTGGTCACAAGAGGTAGCACCGTATATGTCAGATCCCTTCCGTGGTACTATCGAACGACGGGTAGTAGCTGCGGATGAAACCTCGCTGTCGCTGGAATATCGCGCAGCTATGGATGCTTTGGAGGCGGCAAAGCTTTCTCCAGACGACATCGATCTTATGCTCGTCACCTCACTGTTTCCTGAGCAAGTTACACCAGGTAATGCCGCCTTTCTCGCCGGTAAACTAGGACTGCAAAGTGCGGCATGGAATATAGAATCAACCTGCACTTCTGTATTAGTTTCGCTCCAGACCGCTTGTTCTCTGGTGCGAACAGGAGAGTATCGCAATGTGCTGGTGGTCGTTTCGACTACGTACTCTCGTTATACCGATGAAAATGATACTCTCGCATTTTTATCGGGTGATGGTGCTGGAGCGTTTGTAGTTGGTGCGCTGAAACAAAATCAAGGAGTTCTTGGCACGAAAATTGCGAATACCGCCGCCACCTGTGGTGCTTTTTATAACGAATTTACCACCGATGAGCAAGGCAACGTCAAAATGTTCATCCGGGGCGGTAAGGGTGCAAGCAAGATGTTTAACGAGACGACAGTGAAGTTCATTCGTCTGTGCTGTCATGGCGCGATCGCTGCTGCCGATATCACCTTGGATCAAATCGACTTTTTTGCTTTCAATACCCCCAGTGCTTGGTATTCACGGGTTTGTACCCGCGCACTAGGCATCGACCCAGAGCGCACCATCAACCTCAATCCCCTGTATGCCAACATTGGGCCGACATTTCCCATTGCTAATCTCTACCACGCCGCACACGCAGGCAAAATACGGGAAAACGACCTTGTTCTTGTTTACACAATGGGTTCGTCATCGAATGCTGGTGCAAGCGTAATGCGCTGGGGTGATGTCGCTCTCGGACCTGCTCCTGCTCCCTCATTGAGCCTTGCCCAAGAGGAGGATAGAATTCTCATTCCTCGCTAAACGAAGATAAGTGTAAACAAAATCGGCGTTGCTGATTGAAAGTATGAAACTGTTAACATCAGATTTACAATCTAACAGCCCAGAAGCAATTCATGAATTGCTTCTACAAAATTCATCCCCTTATTCAGCAACGCCACAAAATCTATGTGTTTTGACTAAGAAGGGGAAGGGGTAAGGGGGAAGGGGGAAAGGGATACAAGAAAGAGTTTTTAAATTAACGAGACTTTGGCGTGTCACAGACCCATGAAAAAGTTTTCTTCACAATTCCCGCCTAATACCCAACGGATTCACAATTAAAGCTGCCACAATTCGTAAGCGTCAAGATGGTTGGTATGTTTCTATCAGGATAGAAGATAAAACCGTACCAGACTACGTTGCTAAACATTTGACTGAGGTTAATAAAGTTATTGGTTGCGATTTGGGAATAACAAAGCTTGTCCATCTTTCTGATAATCATCAGATTGAAAATCCTAAGTTTTCAACCAACAAAAAAGCCAAGCGTACTCTCAAAATTAGACAGAGACGAGTTAGCAAGAAATCAATTGGTATGAGTCCTAGATATTTAGGATAAACAAAGAAAAATAAGTGGAAATCATAGCTTTTACAAAAGCTATGCTGAAACGTACAAAAAATTAGCCAACAAGGAGATAACAGAAATGACTTTCTTAAAGAAATTATTGATTGTGGCTGCTATTAGCATCGCAATATTTCTCGTGCAGGGCACAATTAGCACGGCTCCCGCTCAAGCTGCTGTGTATAAATTCAACTTCATAAACGATAAATCGAACGGTTACTTTATCTTTGATGACTCTGTTCGCGGTGGGGCACCTATTCGCCCAGATCAGCTTAGTGAGTATGATGGCTCGGTTGTAGAGTACAGCGTGAATATTGATGGGGATATCGTGGAGCAGGGATCGCAAAGTCCTAAAAGAGCAACCCATGATGAAGCTAGAACTATTGTTTCTCTGATACGCCCTGAGTTGATTAAAGCTGCTCCTAATCTTCCCAAAGATTCTGTTTTAGACGACGAGTTTATCCTTTTTGTACCAAAGTTTGCTCGTCAGTCACGATACTCGTTGTCAGTTCGCTTTAGATACCCAAAGGATACTTTTTCAAATTCTGTCGCTCAACCAACAAGCGTTCCAGACACAGCTTTAATGTCAGTCCACCCATACTGGGACTTTCCCAGAACGATGGGACCTGTGGGGTATGAAGAAACAGTTCAAACAAGTATAGAGAAGCTTTCCTAGCCTACTTCACTGGCTAAATGATTTGGTATGGGCGCTTGGGATGTGGTTGATCAAGTGAAAAAACAATAGAAACAGCAGATATAAGCAAAACAAACATGGACAAGTTGAACTTCCCATCTTATAAGTACCAGCAGCAAAACATATCAACGACTACGATTCAATGGCGGGTTCGCGGGCTTCGAGGTGCCACTACTGTTAGCCAAAATTCAGCAGAAGCAATTGCTGAGGCTGTAGATGAGTTATTGAACGTCCTAGAAACCGAAAATCAGTTAGATCCCACCGAAATTGTTAGTGTTACTTTCTCTGTGACACAGGACTTAGATACTCTGTTTCCCGCTGCTGTAGCCCGTCGTCGTCCTGGCTGGGAGCAAGTTCCTCTGCTAGATGTGCAGCATATGCAAGTTGCCGATAGCCTTGATCGCTGCATTCGGGTACTCATACACCTCAACACACCTATGTCTCAAGAATCCTTACGCCCTGCCTATTTGCGCCGCGCTGCTCAGTTACGCCCAGATTTGGCGCTCTTAAATTGACACTCCCCGACCTGAAGGTACGGGGATTCTTAAGACATTGCTGCCTTAATATCCTGTTTGCACAGGTTCCCAGGCTCACCACGTTTGCCCATAGGGCGTAGTGATACGCCAGTTGCTACAACCGGGGAAACCCCGGCAACGCACTGGCTCATCTCCTCAAGGTTTTTTCGGGCGTCTACTTTCCCCCAGTCCGGGGGTAGGTTTTTAAATCTTGTACTGATACTCGATATCTTATCACAGTAGCCTTAAGGCTACAATTCCCTTTCACTCGCTGTGTGCGTTCCTGTCGCCTTGCGTCGGAAAGCACCTGGCGTCCCCCGGCTTCAAAGACATTTAATTATTAAAACCAAGAAGTTTTAATGATTAAATTCCGGGGTTTTCAGGATAATTCTTATAAATGAGCGCTAAGGATGAAGGATAAGTTTTATGGAGCAGATGTCTAATGGATACAGCTTATAAACGCTTCCGCTCTCGACCGCAAAGGATATTGTTAGTAATAACGATCCTGACCCTACTGGGTGTGATCGGAGCAGGTACAATAAGTTTGTCTCGACGCCAGGCTACCAGCAGACCCAACTTGACTGACCTGACAGTACCAGTGCAGACTAAAGCACTGACGGTTCGAGTCGAAGCAAGTGGAAAAGTGGAGCCGATCGCAACTGTAAATATTGGCTCCGAGGCATCCGGAAGGTTAGTATCCCTCTACGTCGATCAGGGCGATCAGGTAAAAGCTGGCCAGGTTCTTGCCCGGATGCGCACTGATGAAAAACAAGCATCCCTAGCTCAGGCAAAAGGGCAATTAGCTGAGGCACAAGCAGAGTACACCAAGGTTCGCAATGGCAACCGTAGCGAAGAGATCAGCAGAGCCAGAGCGCAAGTCAAATCTGCCCAAGCCCAAGTTAACCTGACTACAAAACAACTGAAGCGATACCGCTTACTCGCACAAGAGGGGGCGATCGCTCAAAAAGACCTGGATGAATACATTACAGAAAACCAGAGTGCTAATGCCAGTTTACAGGAAGCTCAGCAACAATTACAAGAATTAACCAAAGGCTCCCGCCCTGAAGACATTGAGCAGGCAGCAGCGAAAGTTGCTACAGCTCGTGCCAAAATTAAGGAAGTTCAAGCTCAACTGGATGCAGCGGTAATTCGGGCCCCTTTCGACGGTATCGTTACCCAGAAATATGCCAATATCGGCGCGATTATTACCCCAACCATGCTTGCTTCAGAAACCTCCTCATCATCAACTCCTACCTCGATTTTGGAACTGGCTTCGGGTGTAGAGGTTTTGGTAGATGTACCAGAAGCAAATATCTCTCGGATTCAGGTTGGGCAGCCTGTCAAAATTATCGCCGATTCCTATCCGAACCGCACCTTTGAAGGCAAGGTACGCCAAATCGATCCCAAAGCAGTAGTAGAGGATAAAGTAACTTCGTTTCAGGTGCGAGTCAAGCTGCTAACTGGGCAATCAGAGTTGCGCTCTGGCATGAATCTTGATGCCATTTTTATGGGAACGTCTATAAATGATGCACTCATGGTGCCGACGGTAGCAATTACCACCCGCAACAATCAAATGGGTGTGCTAGTAGCAGATGAACAGGGTAAAGCAAAATTCCAACCTGTCAAAGTCGGTATTACTCAGGATGGTCAGACACAAATTTTACAGGGATTAAAATCAGGAGAACGAGTATTCATTAACTTTCCTGAAGGCAAAGCTCCTGGACCTTTTGATAACTCACAGTAGTTGGAAGATGTCATGAGTGTAGATTTCGCAGAAAGCGTTAGTATGGCGGTGCGAACATTAAGCGCTAACAAGTTGCGTAGTGCTTTGACCATGCTAGGTATAATTATTGGCAATGCTTCTGTGATTGCAATAGTTGGAGTGGGACAGGGAGCGCAGCAGTTCGTTAACCGGCAGTTTGAATCATTGGGAAGCAATATGCTGTTTGTGGTGCCTGGTGTCGCTCAAGATGGCCCCCTTTCATCAGCCACACCTTCCGAAACTTTGGTTTTGGCAGATGCAGTGGCGATCGCTCAGGAAGTTCCGGCTGTAGCTGGTGTTGCTCCGGAGAAGACTGAGCGCTTTCGTGTCACCAAGGCAGACCGAGACACTCAAGTTAGTGTGACTGGGACAACTCCCCAGTATCCTACTGTCCGTAACACCACCTTCTCAAAGGGTCGGTTTTTCAGTGAGTTGGAACTACAGCAAAACGAGCGAGTTGCCATCTTAGGTAGTGAAACCGCCAATTCCCTATTTGGCAGTCTAGACCCTATTGGCGAGAGAATCCGCATTCGCAACCTGAGCTTTCGCGTGATTGGTGTGATGGCCAAAAAGGGTTCAGCTATGGGGACGAACCAAGATGAGGTGGTCTTCGTGCCGATTTCAGTCATGGTAAACCAGCTTACAGGGCTGGAGAATTCTCGCACAAGTCCGACTGTGCAATCTATCGCTGTTTCAGCTCGAAATCCTGCAAGTATGAGCGCTGCTCAGTATCAGATTACCAATCTGCTACGCCTGCGCCATAACATCAAAGGTGAAAACGATTTCACAGTGCGCAGTCAGCAAGATTTGCTACAGACCGCCAATAATGTTACAGGGATGCTAGTCATCTTCCTTGCAGCAACAGCAGGAATTTCCCTGTTAGTTGGTGGCATCGGCATTATGAACATTATGTTGGTGTCTGTTACCGAGCGAACTCAAGAGATTGGCTTGCGTAAAGCAATCGGGGCAACCGGCATCGATGTGATGATCCAGTTCACGGTTGAAGCGGTTATTCTCTCTTTGGCTGGGGGAAGTTTCGGGATTCTGCTGGGGGTGGCTGGTACGTTGATTATAGCCGTTTTGAGTCCCTTGGAAGCCATCATCAGTCCAGTAGCTATTATCCTGGCAGTCGGTGTGTCTGGAGCCATTGGTCTGGGATTTGGCGTGGTTCCTGCCCGTAATGCTGCTCGTCTTGAGCCAATTGTCGCGCTGAGGAGTTAGGGATGATGCCCAAATTTGAGTTGCCAACAACCTCTGAGATTATTCTTCTGGAGCATATCGAAAAACGCTATGGTTCGGGCGATTTAGAGGTTATGGCTCTGCAAAATATTAATCTTACTATTCGTAAAGGTGAGTATTGTGCCATCATGGGACCTTCGGGCTCTGGCAAGTCCACCATTATGCATATTATTGGCTGTCTGGATCGACCTAGCAGTGGACACTACTACTTGGACAAAGAAGCGATCGCTCAACTCAAAGATGACGATTTAGCTTACATCCGCAACCGCAAAATAGGCTTCATTTTTCAACATTTTTATTTGTTGCCGCAGTTAAGCGCCCTAGAAAATGTGATGCTATCGATGACCTATGCTCGTATTCCCTACAAGCAGCGTCGAGAGCGAGCCGCAGTAGCTTTGAGCCGGGTTGGACTAGAACAACGGATGTACAATCGTCCTAATCAACTTTCTGGGGGTCAGCAGCAGCGAGTGGCGATCGCCCGCGCCATCGTTAACCAGCCGATTTTGCTCCTAGCAGATGAGCCGACTGGGGCACTAGATTCGCGCACTAGCCAAGAAGTTATGGATATTTTCCAACAGCTCAATGATGAGGGTATGACTATTGTGATGGTTACTCATGATTCTGAGGTAGCTCGATTATGTCAGCGGATTATTTGGGTTCAAGACGGCAAAATTATTGATCCCGATCAGACTCCAGCAGAGTTTGAGCAATACACCTCAGTTAAGGCTTGAGCAGATAATTGCGCTCAGTGTTTTTGTATTCTACACTAAGGAGAATTTTCATGAAACTACCTGATGGTCCAAAAGGTCCTCGCTTGTTGCAGCAATTTCAATGGATTACTGACCCTATCAGTTATATGGAAGCTGCGCGAAGGCGCTATGGTGATATTTTTATCACGTCGGCGGTTCTTCCTTCTAGACCCGTAGTACTCGTTAGTCACCCACGGGCACTTAAGCAGATTTTGACCAACGATACAAAAGAATTCACAGCTCCTGGTGAGTTGAGCCAAACTATTGTCCCATTGTTCGGGAATAATTCACTGTTAGCACTCAGTGGCAAAAGTCACCGACGTCAACGAAAGCTTTTGATGCCTCCCTTTCATGGTGAGCGGATGCGGGCTTATGGCCAGCTCATCTGTGATATTACAGAGAAAGTAATCAATCAGAAGACAATCGGTAAACCCTTTGCAATCCGCTCCGCCACGCAAGAAATTTCCTTGCAAATTATTATGGAAGCTGTGTTTGGTTTGCATGAGGGAGAGCGTAGCTATCAACTCAAGCAACTGATATTTTCCCTAATAGATGATGCTCGGACACCCTTAACTTCAGCCGCCTTCCTTGTTCCCTTCCTGCAACGGGATTTAGGTTCGTGGAGTCCTTGGGGACATTTTCTTCGCGTGCGCCAGCAAATAGATGAACTGCTTTATGCCGAAATTAATGAACGCCGTGAGCAAGCAGACCCTGAACGCACAGATATCCTGAGTTTGCTGATATCAGCCCGCGATGAAGAGGGTCAGCCGATGACGAATCAGGAGTTGCGTGATGAGTTAATGACTCTCCTGTTTACTGGTCATGAAACCACAGCAACTGCAATGGCTTGGTCATTGTACTGGGTTCATAAACAACCAGAAGTTCGTGACAGACTACTCAAAGAACTCGATAGTCTCAAAGAATCTCCTGAGCCAACGAGCATTGTCTTACTACCCTATCTCACTGCTGTCTGCAATGAAACTCTACGAATTTACCCAGTTAATATATTGACAATAGGGAGGATGGTACAATCACCAGTTGAACTGATGGGTTATCAGTTGAGTCCAGGTACTGCGGTGTTTGGTTGTATTTATCTGACTCATCATCGTGAAAATTTATACCCACAATCTCAGCAGTTTAAGCCAGAGCGCTTTCTTGAAAAACAATTCTCTTTTTATGAATTTTTGCCCTTTGGTGGTGGTGCCCGTCGCTGTATCGGCGAGGCTTTGGCGCAGTTTGAAATGAAGTTGGTATTAGCAACAATCCTATCACACTATCAATTAGCGCTGGCTGATAATCGACCAGAGAAACCCCTACACCGAGGTATAACTCTTGCGCCTGCTCGTGGAGTAAAGATGGTGATTCAGGGTAAGCGTAGGCGACAAGAGCGACTTCTCACTACTACTGTTCAGTAATTCTTTTGGGTTTGACTATCGAGACTTGCCATGAAAAACACCACTACCCAAGCTATGGAGTCCAAACTGAGTGATGGTAGCGTCGGCTCGCATCTCGTTAAATTGAGTGTGCCAATGCTGTGTAACATATTTATGGTTGTCGCTCTCAATCTTACAGATACCTATTTTGTTGCCCAACTGGGAACCAATGAACTGGCTGCCATGAGCTTCACGTTTCCGGTAGTCACTACTTTAGGAAGCCTGTTAGTGGGTTTGGGGGACGGAGCTGCATCTGTTATTGCACTTGCTATTGGAGAGGGCGATCGCTATAAAGTGCAGCGACTAACCACTGATTGTCTAACGCTATCTCTACTTTTAAGCATCATTTCCACTGTTGTTGCTCTTGCGACAATTGAGCCACTTTTCACAGCTTTGAATGCTGGGCCTGATATTCTCCCTCTCATCCAAGAGTACATGACCATCTGGTATCTTGGGTTGATTGTTCTGATGGTTCCCGCGATGGGAATCAATGCCATCCGTGCCTCTGGAAACATCAAGTTTCTCAGCCTGATCGCAATAGTCCCTACAATTATCAATGCTGTGCTAGATCCTTTGTTGATTTTTGGCTGGCTCGGTTTCCCACGTCTGGAAATTGGAGGAGCAGCTTTAGCGACGGTGATTGCTCAGGCGACGACCCTGCTGACAACCTTAATTTTCCTTTATCGAGAACAGATGATTTTATTAACCTTGCCGAAATTTAAGCAGGTTTTGAAATCCTGGAGAAATGTTCTTCGTATTGGCATACCTGCTGCTGGCACAAGTATGATTACACCTTTTTCTGTTGGATTGATAACGAGTATGATTGCCGTGTACGGCGCTGAGGCTGTAGCTGGCTTTGGCATTGCTTCGCGGTTGGAATCATTGGCAGTGATTGTCTTTTTTGCTTTATCAGCAAGTCTTGGCCCAATCGTCGGACAAAACTGGGGAGCGGGGAAGTTTGCTCGTGTAAATCAAGCCTTTAACTTAAGCTTACGATTTTGTCTAATTTGGGGCGCTCTTACAGCCATAGTTCTTGCTGCTGCTTCTGGTTCGCTGGCATCACTTTTCAATAACAATCATCAAGTAGTCTCTATCGTAACTACCTATATGGCGATTGTTCCAATTAGCTATGCAGCTTCGGGCATTATTCAGATTTCTAACTCGACTTTTATTGCTCTAGGGAAGCCTTTACCATCAGTGGCGATCGCAATCACGCATATGCTCGTTTTTTACATACCATTAGCCGAACTTGGTAGACGATTTTTCGGGATTCAAGGAATTTTCGCCGCTGCCTGTATCTCTAATGTCGCAGTTGGTCTGGGAGCGTTCGCCTGGAATCGGAGAACTTTGCACGTGATGGCTACAAGTAAATCAGTACATTCCCTTAATAGTAATTCACTTTAATTATTGTAAATACAGTATTTATCGTGTCTGAACGGTATTTATATGTATCGTTATTAACGTGGAACGGGATAAGACAAAAGCAATCAAGCGATCGCCCCTAAATAGAATGGCACTAAGTTAAGACACAGCCCTTGCCCTGACTGGTTCCCAGCCTCCAGGCTGGGAACCAATCCTGGGAGGCTCCGCCGACCGAGGCTTGACGAGAGGCAAAGCCTCTCGAAATACATTCCCAGCCTGGAGGCGCTTAACGAGGCAACACAAGACTTTGGGCTTAACAAGCGTGCCATTCCCCCTAAATATCCTATAACTTGACAAAATTGATAATTAATTTGCCGCCAAGGAAAAAGAGGTTTTATCATGCAACAGACGCTTAGACAAATTGACCAAGACTTAATTCAGTTACTAGGCAAAAGAATTACAGCTTTGGCAGAGTCAGAACCGATTTCTTTAGAGGAACAATTCACCCAAATGTCATTGTCCCTTGCTCTGGCTGGTGTTCCAGAGTGGATTTGGAAAAACATTGTCACAGGTTGTGCTACTTGTCTTAGTACTGCATCTTCACATCCAACTCAAACCAAGCCGCGAAGGGTGACTGTAATTGGTGGACGTGGGATGATGGGGCATTTCTTCACCCAGCGTTTATCCGCAGCTGGTCACGATGTCCGTATTCTCGAAGTGGGTGACTGGGATCAAGCAGAATCCCTACTAGATGGAGCAGATTTGGTCTTAGTCTGTGTTCCGATTGAATACATAACAGAGGTGATCCGTAAAGCCTCGAAGTACCTTGCCCCAACTACCGCTTTAGCAGATATTGCTAGTATCAAGACTCCGATATTACAAGCAATGCTTGAGCATCATAGTGGGCCTGTCATGGGTTTACATCCAATGTTTGGTCCAGGAATCAAATCCTTTTTGTCTCACAACGTTGTGGTCTGTCCGGGCCGTCAAAACGAAGCATTCCAATGGTTCTTAGAACTGATCGAGAAAGACGGTGGTAAACTGATTGTGTCTACACCGGAAGAACACGACCAGATTATGGTCATCATTCAGGCAATCCGACATTTTGGGGCATTGAGCCTTGGTGTTTTTCTTGCAGAAGAAAAGATTGACATAAACCGTGGCTTAGATTTCTCCAGCCCTATTTTCCGTTTGGAAATGAGCTTAGTTAACCGCTTTTTCGCTCAGTCTGCACCCATGATAGTAGACATTATGCTTGCGACAAAAGAGCGTCGTGAAGCTATTGGTAAATTAGCGACCACTTACAATCGATTGGCACAATTAGTTATGCAGAACGAGCGAGATAGTTTAATTAGTGAGTTCAAAATAGCTCACAACTACTTGTTAGAAGCGATTAATAGTGCCATACAGGAAAGTACGGGAGCAACGCTCCAAAGTGAGCTTGTTCTAGACAGTTGATTCCTAGACAAGGCTTTTCTTGTCGCCTTTACGGACTTCGCAACTACTCTAAAGAATTGAGAGAAACTCTTAAAAATACTATTGACAATCCTACACATAATTTGACAGGGTTAGACAGAAAAGAAATTCAGTGTTGAGGGTCGATCAATGCTTTTATCCATCAAAACTAAACTCAAACTAACAGCCTCCCAAAAGACCATTATGGCTAAACACGCGGGGATAGCTCGGTTTACCTATAATTGGGGGTTGGCAACTTGGAATGAGTTATATAAAGATGGATTGAAGCCGAACAAGTACCTACTAAAAAAGTTCTTTAATAATCACCTCAAGCCTGAACTAGAGTGGATTAAAGAAAAAGGTATTTGTCAGAAAATCACCCAATACGCCTTCGACCATTTAGGTGCAGCGTTTGAGAATTTCTTTAAAAACAGGGGTGAACGTCCTACCTTCAAAAAGAAAGGTAAGCACGACTCATTTACGATTGATGCCGGTGGAAAACCTATGCCAGTTGGTGGGACTAGCGTTAAGCTACCTACGATTGGGTGGGTGAAGACTTACGAAGGTTTACCTCACACTACAACTACTAAAATCACCATTTCTCGGACGGCAAATGATTGGTTTATCGCTTTTACATATGAAGTTGACTTTGAACCGTCCATTAAGTCTGTGGATGTGGTCGGTGTTGACTTAGGTATCAAGTCTCTAGCTACTCTCAGTACTGGGGAAGTTTTTGAAAACCCTAAAACCTATAAAAAGCAGTTGCGAAAGCTGCAAAGACTGTCTAAAGCACATAGTCGCAAGGTTAATGGAAGCAATAATAAGCACAAATTTAAGATTAAATTAGCCAAACATCATGCTAGGGTAGCCAACATTCGCTCATGTACACTTCACAAAATCACCAACTACTTATGCAAAAACCACGCAATTATAGTGGTTGAGGATTTAAACGTATCGGGAATGATGAAGAATGAAAAGTTAGCACAAGCGATAGCTGACTGTGGTTTTTATGAGTTCCGACGACAGTTGGAATATAAGTGTGAAAAGTTTGGTAGTCAATTAATTGCTGCTGATAAATGGTATCCATCTACTAAAATGTGTAGTTGTTGTGGATACAAGAAAGAAAAAATGTCCTTAGCTGAGCGAGTTTTTGAGTGTGAAAGTTGCAACAACTCGATGGATAGGGATTTGAATGCTGCAATTAATTTATCGCGTCTGGCTAAGGCGTGAAAGCCTACTGAGGGATAACCGCTCCCATGCTCCCAGTGAAGTAGGAAATAAAGTCTAGGATTGTCTAGGTTTTATATAGCAGATGCCCACAAGAAGCAGTAGCGCGCGTTTTTGCTCACCCTCAGTAGCATCTAGAGCTATCTGATGGAGCGACAAAAAGCCTATGGCGCAGATAGAAACTTGAGCAAAAACGGGGTAATTTCTTCAATACCAAGCATATGTTGCACAGCACCCAAGGAGTTAGCCTGTTTGACCATACCAAACAAAGCACCATTTTTCTCATGTTGAGCGATCGTCATACCTCCTGCTTCAGAAATTGCTTGCAAGCCTTCTGAACCATCAGTACCCAGTCCGGTTAATAGCACTGCGCCAGTTGTCCTGCCATAATACCTGGCGAGAGATTTGAACATGACGGTAATGGAGGGACAATGTTTTTCTGTAACTGTAGCTCTTGAATAAATAAATTTACCTTGAGCGTCTAATTCTAAATGACTCTTTTCTGGAGCAAAATAAACTGTTTTTGGCGCAGGGGTTTCGCCAACTTCAGCGATTTTAACTTGTAATTTACACTCAGAGGAGAGCCAATTCACTAGTCCTTGCAAAGAGCCTCCACTAATATGTAATGTACAAATTACGGGCAACGGGAAATTAACTGGCAGTTGACAGAGAATCTTTTGGATGGCTTGAAGGCTTCCTGTAGAAGCCCCAATGGCAATAACTTGAAGTTCACAGGTAACATTCGTTACTAATGGCTTGCTTTCTAAAAAAGACCCGGACATTGACGGTTTCACAGGAGCGCTCAATTTTTGTGGATTGGAATCCACTTTCATACTGGCAATGGTTTTAATCTTGGTAATTAAAGCTTCCTTGATTTTTTCGTAGTCGGTAGGTGAACCTGTCACGGGTTTAGGGAAAACATCTAACGCTCCAGCTTGCAATAGGCGAAAGACATTTTTAACATCTGTCTTGCCGACAAAATTGCTGATCACCAAAATTGGTCGGGGAGATTCAGCCATAACGCGCTGGGTTAATTCTAAACCATCCATATTTTCCATGAATAGGTCTGTACAAATTACGTCTGGCTGCGTCTTGCCAATCACCTCCAAACCCTCTACACCATCACGTGCTGTACCAACCACATCAATGTCTGAACAAGAACCTAGTAAGCTTTGGAGAATTTCCAGAGCAATGGGAGAATCCTCTACCAAAACCACTTTTCTTTTAGATGTTGTCATTTTATGATTAACCTCCGCAGTGTATCAAAAAAAACCCCCTGCTTGAAATCACCTTTGGTAATGTAAGCATTTGCCCCTACTTCTACTCCCAGGCGCTTATCCTTCTCCGAGGCTAGGGTTGTGACAAGAATTACAGGCAAATCCTTGTACTCTGGCAGTTGACGAATTCTGGCGGTGAGTTCTAACCCATCCAGATTAGGCATTTGTATATCTGATATAACTGCATCGAAAGAATCTACTCTCAGTTTTTGGAAGCCATCTTCACCATCCTCAGCGGCTATGATTTCGTAACCGGCATCTTCCAAAATTTGCTGCATCTGTGTACGAATAGGAACTGAGTCTTCAACTAGGAGAATCTTCGGTTTAACCTGTGCTTGTTCTGCTAACTGTTTAACTGTAATGGATGTAACGGTTTTCTTTGCCAACTTGAACAAATCGATCGCATTCAGTACCAAGCAAACTTTTCCACTGCTGAGGATTGTGGCACCAGAGATATTACCTATTCCTTGAACCAATTTACTCTGCTGTTTCAAGACTATATCCTGTCTCTCTAAGAGAGTTTCTACTAATACTGCCAAACGCTCAGAGCCTATTCGTAAAATAATACAGGGGATAGTTTTTGCAGTAGTCTGAAGTGCTTTAGTTGATCCAGGTATTTTTACAGGCAAGCCTAGTAAATCAGCTAGCCAGACAACCGAGACATTATTTCCCTCAAATAGGAGTGTTTGATTACATTCAGTCGCAAAGATTTCTTGAGGAGAAATTAGCAGTATTTTTTCTACAAATTCTACAGGGATAGCATAAGGATTCTGGTTAACCTCCATAGTTAAGACATTAGTGGTTGCCAAACTGCTATTCAGCATGATACGGAATAAACAGCCTTTGCCTGGTGTAAATTCTACCTCGATATTTCCTTTCAGGCGCTCAACGTTGGCTCGTACTACATCCAAACCGACTCCCCTACCGGAAATCTCGGTAATATCTGCGCGAGTGGAAAATCCAGGGGAAAAAATCAATGTCTGAATTTCAGCAGTTGACATTTTTGCCAGTTCTTGCAGCGAATGAAAGCCACGATTTATAGCTGCCTGTTTAATGGCTTCGACATCCAAACCACGCCCATCATCTGATACTTCAATGGTAACTGTGTTGCCACTCTGATAACCTCGAAGGCGAATTGTTGCTGTGGGGGATTTACCAAGAAGCTGACGTTCTTGGGACGTTTCTATACCATGATCTATGGCATTGCGGAGAATGTGCATGAGCGGATCTTTCATCTCTTCTAGAATCCGCTTGTCTACGCTAGTCTCTCCACCTTCAATAATGAAATTGACCTCTTTGCCTTGCTGCTTGGCTAAATCTCGCACACTACGGGAAAATAAATTAAAAATCGTTGAGAATGGCAGAAGGCGCAGGGAGTAAATTCCCGATTCTAGCTCATTGGTGACAATTTCCAGTTTGTTGCTATCATCAAGTGTTTGATTGCGGAGTTTATTCAGGCAAGCTCCCAGTTGCTCTAGGCGTGTTTCTATTAAGTTATAGAAATCTCGTATGGGTTGCAGTTCGCTACCATACCCGTGTTGCTCCAATTTGTTAAATGCTTGACGGCTAACAAAAGTTTCTCGCTTCCACCGTTTCCATAAAGTGATGATTTCGTCAGTTCCAGCCAGCGAATCTGTAATTTGACTTTTAGTGACTACTAGTTCACCCACTTGAGCTAATAATTGATCAAGCTTTTGGGACTCAACACGTATGGCATCAATTTGATAGTCACTGACCTGAACAAGAGTATCTATGGTTGATTTAGTAATTTCACTGTCTTGCTCTGCATTATTAAAAACTAATTCTTCTTCAGTAATAGAATCAGTGAAGTCCAAAGGCTCAGATTCAGCAATTATTTCCGGAATTTCTGCTAATGTATCACTTGAACTAGCTCCCATGAGTTGAGCTAAGACATGAAAAACACTAATCTCTGTCGGTTCTCCTGTTACAGCTTCGTGGGCAATTTTACGAACTGCATCTAGTCCCTGATAAAGACAATCAAAAACTTGAGGCGTGAGAACTCCCTCTCCTTGCAAAACGGCTCCGAGAATCTCTTCCATTTGGTGGGTGAGAGTTTCTACGTCGTTGACTCCCAACATCCGAGAATCTCCTTTGAGGGAGTGGGTTTCTCGTAATAATAGCTCTAGTTTGGCGTGGTCTTGGGGATTTTTTTCTAAATCAAGTAATCCGGCTTCAATTTTCTCGATATGGTCATCACTGGCTACTTTATAAAGATTGCGGAGTTTTTCATTTTCTATGATCATGACTTTAAAACTGTTTTCTTGGGCTTGTGAAATGGCTCTGGAAAACCAATTTGAGATTTAAGAGACACGATAGGTTTTAACTTGTTGTGTCAATACTGCAAGGGATAAGGTAAAAGGTTAAAGATAAGCCCGGAAATAAATTTCGGGCTAATAGCTAAAACCCATTAAAAATGGGTTAAAACTCTTACAATACCTTCGCCAAAATTAGAGGGTTAGGGCTAGACAAAAAAGCTACATTACTCTAACTATAAGGGTTTCAGGCTTTTGAATTGGGCTTTAAACCCATAGCCCGAAATCCTCATCTGCGGGCGTTATAAAAAATTGGCGAAGGTATTGACTCTTACCTAGTCGGTTAAAAACCGACTTTAGCTTTAAGCCCGAAATTTATTTCCGGGCTTATTTAACCCTTTATTGAGAATGGTGCAAGATATCAGTTAAAACGGGTTAAAAAGCCTAGCAGTAAGCTAAAGCTTACTTGAGCTACGAAGCGTGAAATTTATTTCTTGGCTCTTAATAAATGTGCCATTAGGGTACGGAATTTGAATTCTCTTGAAGTTTCTTCACACCACAGCCTTAAGATTCTGAAGATTCTCAGCGGCGTGGTTCAGGTTTTGGGTAGCGTCTTTTACTTGGACAATACCAACCGCTGTTTCTTTTGCCCCTAAGTTGATGGCGTTCATGTCTGCTACAACCTGCTGCACAGCAACAGCCTGTTGTTTGGAAGTGATAGCAATCTGTTGGCTGTTGAGGAATACATTGTTGACTGCATTGGCAATATTCACAAATACATCACCCGTTTCTTCCGCTAGTTTTATCCCTTGTTTTGCTTTCTTGGTTCCTTCATCAGTTACCATAACGGTGGAGTTAATAGCCTCTTGCACTTCATAAACTAGGGCATTAATCTGTTCAGCAGATTTCTTACTCTGATCAGCTAGTTTGCGAATTTCGTTAGCTACTACCGCAAAGCCTCTCCCTTGGTCTCCGGCGCGGGCTGCTTCTACACCAGCGTTTAAAGCCAGTATGTTTGTTTGGTTCGCTAGATCGGCTACGAGATCGGAAACTGTGGAGATTTGAACGGTTTGTTTACTCAACTGGACGATTTGATTGGCGATCGCAATTACTTGGTCTTTGAGTTCTGAGATACCCTCCACTGTCAGACCTACTGTTTGAGTTCCTCCCTCGGCAAGAATTAAAGCTTCCTGTGCTTTTTGTGCTGAAGTTTCAGCTTTGTCGGCTGACTGGAGTGCAAAAACCCCCAGTTCTTCGATTGTGGTGGTAGTTTTATCCACTGAATCAGCCTGCTGTAAAATAACCGATTCCTGTTGTTCAACTGTAACAGCTATCTTGCTGGAAGTTGTAGTAATATTTTTAACTGCTTGAAATATAACTTCAGTAATATTACGACCTAGGGCTACTGAGAGGACACCTGCAATTACCAGAGCGAGGATGAGGGTGACAGATAGTAAGATTGTCAAGTTATTGAACTTTTCAACAATTTCTTGATACTTGTCCTCACCAACTTTTTCTTTCAGGTTGATTTGAGCTTCTAATAACTCAACTGTTTCCGCACCGAAGGGAGTTGTTGTAGCGGCACGATAGGTGGCTGCTTCTTCAAGTTTACCAGCCTCGACCAATTCAAACCACTTGGGTCTAGCTGTGATATATCGCTTGTAAGCAGTTTCTAGCTTCTCAAGCCGTTTTTCCTCTTCAGGAGAGAGTTCACTGTTGCGGTATTTTTCCAGGTTTTGGCTAATACGCTGGTATAACTGTGATTCTTCAGTCCGGATAGCTTGGCGCTGTTCTGGTTGAACAAGGAATTGGGGAAAGCCGTACCGTAGCCTCCACAAATCTGATTCCCAATTAGAGAGACTAATTGCTCCTTCGACTTGGTTTTTGTATAAGTCTTCAGCACCGGTAGCCAGTTCCTTTGTATTCTGCCAGCCCACAAATCCGACTCCCGCGATTAGGGTGATCAAAGTTCCAAAGCTGGTAAATAATTTAGCGCGAACTCCAAAGTCCATAGTTTTCTATTTTTAACTTGTGATTAAAAATTTGCTGTTAGTTGATGCTTAAATTTCCGCTTCACCGATAGATTCAGCTTTTTATATGCGTTCTCAAAGTCGGTTGATAGTGCTGGCAAATCTAAAGCAGCAAATAAAGAACGTGGTTTGTGTTAACAAGCTTCGCTCACTGCTAACCCACCCTTTGTAAAAATTTTGGGTAAGTCCAAAACACTCAACATTTTTTCCTGAAAGCTAGCCGTTCCCTGGAGATACTGTTTATTGGCATTGGATGTGGGTGGTAGGAACGATGTCATGTCAGAATGATTCAAATAGATTAATTCCAACACTTCATCTACAGCTATCCCGGCAACAATATCATCAACCTGAACTACCACTGTCATACAACCAACAGTGACTGAGGCAATGGGTAGATGCAAAATATTCCGAATATCAACTAAGGTGACAATTTGTCCCCGCAAATGCATATTGCCAACAATATGATTTGGGCTGTGGGGAATTGGTGTCAAATTGCGAATAGTGCTGATTTCTTGCACTAGTTCCAGATCCAGCCCAAAAAATTCGTTACCAAACCTAATCACCGCTAAAGGCATGGGTTTAGTAGCTTCTAGGCTGCTTATAGACTGCCTGATATTTTCCGCCCGTTGCTGGAAAATAGCCCTTTCTTTTGGCGTGGCTTTGGAACAATATAAATCGTAAAAATTGGTGTGGGGTAGTTCCGACTCTGTTTGGTTGACATCATTATTAGTTGCAGATGCTGACATCATCTCCAACTGAATTTGTGCATTCCAAATCAAGTTAAGTAAAGCTTCTTGGTTAATTAATGCTTCAAAGTTGAGCAGTACAATCATACCCGAATCCACCTTGGCAACTCCAGCAATACCAGCAATAAATGTGGTGTTGATATCACTGGGGAGAACAGAAGATATTTCCGTTTCAATGACATCAGCATCAAGTTCCAGCAATTCGTTAACTTGGTTAACCACCATGCCAATCTGCAAGCTTTCCCACTGCCCAATGATGACAAAATCGCTCAAACGGCAATCTTGCAAAGTATGCCCCTCAATGAAACCAAGATATATCACCGGTACAAGTTGTCCCCGCCAATTCAGAATTCCAATCATATCGGCTGGAGATTCGGTGATGGGTGTCAATTCCGGAAGAGGCAAAATTTCTTGAACAAGCGTTGACTCTATCCCATATTGAAAATTATGCAGACTAAATGTCAGGTATTGCTTGTTTTTCATGGGTATTCTTGCAAGTTTAATTTAAGGATAGTTGGGGATAGAGTCTAAGTATCAGCTAATGCAGCTAAGTTACGTGAACAAAAATAAATAATTGTGTTGAGTTTTATGAAGATTGACAAAATGCCTACTCCAAAAGTATTTACTGTATTTTGAGATTGATATATTGCCCACCTTTTAACAAGTTATTGATGTTCATTTCTTGAATGTATGTGTAAATTTACTAGATTTTTCCAAGTAAACATTAAAGCTTTACTCTGTATTTGTGAAAAATCTTTGAATAAAGCTTGAAGAATCTTTGAAGTTAAAGTATTAGCTTGATATTTGCACAGTATTTGATGTTTAGAAACTAAGTTTTTCTACTTAATTTCCAAGAGAAAATTGTAAAGAAAAGTAAAGCGATTACAAATCAATACAACTTACGTCTAATGTGAATTAGTCGAATTAGTCGTATTTAACCGTACCAACTAATAGATTTATGACAAAAATCCAGTTTTACGGTAATAACAACCACAGATGGACACAGATGGACACAGATGGACACAGATGAGTTAAGTTATCTGTGTCCACCCCCCTCTATCCCCCCGAAACGGGGGGAAGATAAGGAAGTAATTTTATTTGTTGTTCATCTGTGGTTAATTTCCAAAACTTATTAATTGCCATAATTTTAATTCACATGGCTGCGTAACTTTGTATTCGCCGCACAATCAATGCATTTCTCTGCTAGTTCAAGCAACTGTTCAGGTACAAATGGTTTAGTTAAATAATGAGTAGCACCAGCAATTTGACCTCTGAGTTTATCAGAGAATTTATTTCGTGCCGTAAGCATAATAATAGGTAAATTTTTGAATTTTGGAATTTTGCGTACAGTGCGGCAGAATTCTAAGCCATCAATTCCAGGCATTGTCACATCCAACAACAGTAGCGCAATCGGATGAGCATTGATCATCTTCAGGGCTTCTATGGCATTATTGGCTAAGAGTAACTGATAGCGATCGCCTAAAATCTGTTGAACCATTGCTTGCACGATAATACTGTCATCAACACTCAGAACAATCGGATTTTTCCTTTCCACAACAGGAAGGACTTGAGTTGGAGATGGATCTTCCCCCAAAATCACCCAGCCCAATCCTGCCCATGTCATATAAGAATTTGCCAATTTTAAAGGATCTTGGTCTAATTGTTCAGCAATGTCAATGAGCGATCGCTTACCATCCACCCACTGTTGTAAATGCTGTCGTGCGAAGCTATCTGTAACTGCTTGCAGACCTTTTGGTGAAAGTTGGGGAACAGTATCCATGTGGGGGAAAACACTAGAAAGAGTAGTCCATTCTGGCTGACGACGGTAGACATCCTGCATCAGCTTAGACCAATCCAGACCGTGATTGTCTTCGCCATAACTCAAGTCACACTCCACTGTGTAATCTAAATGTAACTGTCCGGAATAAGGTAGTGTTTGCTCTAGCACTTGGACAACTTGAGCATGAACAATATCTTCAATCTGTTCCCATTTGAAAACTCGTATCCGAACAATAATATCTAAAATCTCTCGAAAAGAAGAGGGATTTTGTAACTTCTGCGCTGCAAACTTTATGGCATTGTCAGCCCAGGTGTGATTTAATTTGATTCCAATGTTTCTACTGAATTCTTGATTATTAAGAAAGCGAGAGCCACCGTAAACAATTTTACCTTTGTTTAAAACAATAACTCTAGACCTTTTCTTTCTATAGGGATTTGTAATTGTATCTATATAAATAGTTGTGTTGATACTACTATGTTGCAAATCTCGGATTAAATTATGTAATTCTCCGGCTTTGTATTGTAGCGAATCTTTCATTTGTACTTACAACGATTTTATCACGAAGACAGTAGATTCTTGGTTAAATTAATTTAGCTTGTTTAGTGGGCTTTGATTAAAAATACAGAGTCTCAGTTTTCCCACAGAATAAATCTGGAAAAAAAGTATTTAGTGCAGCGCAGCCAAAATAACTACTCCCTCCCGCCCGTCTATTAATTTCGTAGAGTGGGCAAAGCTCACACCCTGCCCACCCTAAACAATTTAGATAATGCTACGAATTTTTGCAATCGTGTACTTAGCTACTCTTACCTACGACTTTAGTTAGAAGATACACTCATTAACTCAACGAAAGTCGTAGTGTGGCTATATATTTAGTTGACGTGGGATTAGGGACATTCTTCAGATGTGTATTACTCCGTCAAGCCTCTACCATTAATAACGTTGCTGATATTTAATAAATATCTTCCTAGCTATGAGAGGTGGGTGCCAAAACCCACCTCTTTTATTTTTATGACTAAATCTGACTTTTTCTGACTTTATTTATTCTATTAACTTCAAAGTAATAAAAAAGTAATTTTTGTAATTGTAAGTGGGATGGGAGCGCCCACTTTTTTAGTGTTATTACTTTTTCTGACTATTGCTGACCATAACGCCATACTTATTCTGACCTTATCCCTTTGGAAATAGAGAAAAGCATTCTGTAGTGATTAACAGACACAAACAACCGGTAGTTAAAAAGCCAAAACAAATCAACAAAAAACAGGTATTTTTAACTAGCTAAAAAACAAATACACAACTATGTGTCTAACTCAAATTAATTCACTATTAATTAGTCACGCTACTAGTAAAAACGGAGCAAAACCAAATGGATACTAACACAATGCTAGAATACTGCAACATGGCAAATTTCCAAAAAGGTAAGCGTATAACCATCCTTGGTGCAGGCATTGCAGGTCTTGTTGCTGCTTATGAATTAGAGC